>SLST01000313.1 GCA_007130265.1 Spirochaetales bacterium | reverse complement strand
TGTGAAGTACCTCGTCGACGCGAACGTCCTGAGTGAGCCGACGAAGCCCGATCCTGCTGAGCGAGTCGTGCGCTGGCTCCGCCGGAATCAGGTGGAGCTCGCGGTCGACCCGGTGATCGTCGGAGAGATCCGGTTCGGGATCGACATCCTGCCTCCCGGTGCTCGACGGACGAGACTGGAGCACTGGTTCGAGAGCGGCGTGGTCAAGGTCCGCTGTCTTCCGTTTCAGATGGAGACCGGGCTGCGCTGGGCGCGACTGCTTGCGGACCTGCGAGCGACCGGGACCGCGATGCCCATCAAGGACAGCCTCATTGCGGCCACGGCCCTCACGCACGACCTCACGGTCGTGACTCGTGACACGCGCGACTTCCGCAACGCCGGTGCTAGGGTCCTCGATCCGTTCGACGAGTAGTGACGCCAGGAAGCGGCCACCACCCTCTAATCCCAGATATAGCCGAGTACCTGCTCGCGCAGGCGTACGAACTCGGGGTCCGCCTTGATGGTTCGACCCTGCGAGCCGGCGCCGTTCGTCCGGCTGAAGCAGGTCTCGATCTCCGCGATGATCCGCGCCGGGCGGTGCGAGCAGGCGACGACGCGGGTGCCCAGGTAGACCGCCTCTTCCACGCTGTGAGTTACGAGCACCACCGTGGCGCCCGTTCGCCGCCAGACGGCGAGGAGCTCGTCCTGCATGTGCTCCCGCGTGAGCGCATCGAGCGCGCCGAACGGTTCGTCCATCAGTAGCGTGTGCGGTTCGTTCGCGAGTACCCGCGCCAGCGCAACCCGCTGCTGCATTCCGCCGGACAGCTCGTACGTGTGTCGGTCGGCGAACTCCTCGAGCTTGACCATCTGCAGGTAGCCCTGCACCAGCCGTGCACGCTCGGCTGCCGGGACGCCGCGAGCCCGAGGGCCGAACTCGATATTCCCGAGAACCGTGAGCCACGGATAGAGATACGGTTGCTGGAACACCATTCCTCTGCGCCAATCGGGGCCACGCACCGGTTCGCCAGCGTCGAGGACCTTGCCCTGGGTGGGGAGGATGAAGCCCGCCATCAGGCGAAGCAGCGTCGTCTTTCCGCATCCTGAGGGGCCGACGATGCAGACGAACTCGCCCCGATCGATCGTCAGGTCGACGTTCGCAACCGCCTCGAGGAGCCCGCCCCGCGCGGCGTAGGTGAACGAGACGTTCTGCAGCTCGAGGACCGCGCCGTCGGACTCGCGGTCCCGGCGATCATCGGCCGGCGGCAACGGCCCGCTCCAGATAGGCCGGGTTGATCGCGGTCTCAAAAACCTCTCGCGACGGCGCAGAGCGTATCGTGCGCTGGGAGGCGAGAAACTCTCCGGTCGCGACAAAGACGTCTGCAAGGGCACCGGTTGCCCCGGGCGTTCCCAGGTAATCGCTTGAGAGCTGCTCGTCTCCGGAAAGGAAGACGAGGCTGCTCATCTGGCGAAGCGCCTCTTCCTGGTCGATGCCGAACTCGCGTCCAACCGCGGCGGCCGCCTCATCCGGGTTCGCCCGGATGAACTCGACCGCCCTGATCTGCGTCTCCAGGTAGCGCTCGACAAGCTGCGGGTACGCCTGGGCGAATGCGCGGCTTGCGATCCCGATGTCGCCGGTGAGAAACCCCTGCGCCGCGAGCTCTCCGCTCGACACGAGCACCCGCCCGTCGAGCTCGAGCATGGCGGCAAGCGTCGGCTCCCACACGAACCCTGCGTCGATGTCGCCCCGCTGCCACGCCGCCCGCATGTCCGCCGGCGGCATATCGAGGATCGTGAGCTCATCCTCCTCGACCCCGGCCAGCTCGAGCGCGACCATCAGGTGGTAGTGCGTCGTTGCGCCGAATGGCGCCGCAACGCGCCTTCCCCTGAGGTCGGTCACCTCGTGGATGCCCGACTCGCGGCCCACGACGAGCGCCTCGTTCTCACCAATGATGTTGTAGATCCAGATCACTTCCGCCTCAACGCCGCCGGCTATCGCGGCTACCGTCGTCGAGCTGCCGCCAAGGCCCATGTCCACGCTCCCGGCGGCGACCGCGGCGTTGAGCTCGGAGCCCGAGTTGAACTCGACCCACCGCACCGGTACGCCCATGTGCTCCTCGTGCCATCCGAGCTGCTTCGCGACGATCTCGCCGTTCGGTATGCTCTGAAAGCCTATCGTCACCTGTCGGGGTTCCTCGCCCGGTACCTCCCGCGACCCGCCGGCGGCAACCGGCAGGACCGCGAGCACCGCGAACGTGGCGGCCATGGGTGCTTTGAGGATACGATGCATATGCTGCTCCTCTCTCAATGTCCTTTCCACGGCACGAACCGTGCCTCGAGTAGTCGAATGATGCCGTCAAGCGAAACGCCGGTGAGTCCCATCACGATGATCGCCACGAATATCACGTCTGTGCGCAGGAAGCGGCTCGCGTCGAGCACCATCCATCCTATTCCGCTCGCCGCCGCGACGATCTCAGACGAAACGAGTGTCGTGTAGGTAAAGCCTATACCAATCCGCATGCCGGTGATGATCTGCGGAAGGCAGGACGGAAGCATCACCCGCCACACCACATCGCGTCGCCGCGCGCCCAGGCTGAGCGCGGTCTCAACCCGCTGCGGAGCGAGGCTCTCCACCGCCGCCATCGCGTTGATCGCAAGCGGAGGAAATGCTGCGAGATAGAGGAGGGCAACCTTCGACTCGTCGCCAATCCCGAGCCAGACGATGAGCAGCGTGTAGTAGGCAAGAGGCGGAAGCGGCCGGTAGAACTCGAGCAGCGGTTCCACGACCGAACGGATGCCGCGGTGCATGCCCATCAGAATGCCGATGGGGATCGCCGTGACGACCGCCAGCAGGAAGCCTGCCCCCAACCTCCCCATGCTCGCGGCGAGATGTCCGAGGAGCGTCGAACCGCGATAGCCTTCAGTCAGAACGTCTATGAACGCATTCCAGACAGAGACGGGGTGCGGGATGAAGAGTTCCGGAACCACGCCGAGGCCCGCGATGATCCACCACACGGCGAACACCGCCGTTACCGAGATCACCCCCAGCCACCGCACCGCACGGAAATGCCGAAAGATGCGCATACAAGCTATGGTACCCAATGATACCGGCCAAGGCAAAGGAAATGCAGGCGAAGCCGGCTGCGAGATGTCGACCGCGTTTGCCACACTCCTGCCTCTCGAGTAGACTCGGTCTGCGGAGAGTTCATGCCGAAGCGACCCCACATCCTGATCTTCAACCCCGACCAGTTCCGCGCCGATGCGCTCGGGCACCTGGGAAACCCGGCCGCGCGCACGCCGGTGCTCGATCGGCTCGTGGGCAGCGACGCGGTCAGCTTTGACTCGGCTTTCTGCCAGAACCCGGTGTGCACGCCAAGCCGGTGCAGCTTCATGACCGGCTGGTACCCGCACGTGCTCGGCCATCGCACGATGTACCACATGCTTCACGATGAGCGCGGACAGCCGAACCTTCTGTCGCTCCTGAAGGAGAACGGTTACTTCGTCTGGTGGGGAGGCAAGAACGATCTGCTCCCGGGTCAGGACGGCTTCCGCGACGCGTGTGACGTCTACTATCGTCCGATGCCCGATGACTTCGCGCGATGGGGACACGAATCGCGGCCCGGTCTCCACTCCTGGACCGACTGGCGCGGAGCACGCGACGGCGACAACTACTACAGCTTCTACGCAGGTCGCCTCCCGACCGACGGTGACGCAGTTTACTGCGACAGCGACTGGGCGAACGTCCTCGGTGCGGTCGACTTCATCCGTGATTACGAGGATGAACGGCCTCTGTGCATCTACCTGCCCTTGCTCTATCCACACCCACCGTACGGTGTCGAGGAGCCGTGGTTCTCCGCGGTCGATCGCTCGGCGATCCCGGCGCGCATCCCGGCGCCTGCCGACTGGAAGGATGCCGGCAAGCCGAGCATCCTTGCCGGGATCGCCGAAGCGCAGCGTCTTCAGGGCTGGACCGAGGAGCGGTTTACCGAGCTACGTGCGACCTACCACGGCATGTGCAGTCGGATCGACCACCAGCTCGGGCTCGTGATCGATGCGCTAAAGGAGCGCAGTCTCTACGACGAAACGGCGATATTCTTCTTCTCCGATCACGGCGATTTCACCGGAGACTACGGACTCGTGGAGAAAACGCAGAACACGTTCGAAGACGTCCTCACCCGCGTGCCGCTTGTCGTGAAGCCTCCGCGACACAACGCTGAAGGCGCAGGCACCGCAATCACTCCAGGGGTCCGCCGGACGATCGCCGAACTCGTCGACTTCCCTGCGACGGTCTACGCACTGACCGGTATCGAGCCGGGCTACCGGCACTTCGGACGATCGCTTTTGCCATCGATCGCCGAACCGGCAGTCGTCCACCGCACAGAGGCGCACTGCGAAGGCGGGCGGCTCGTCGGCGAGGAGGAGGCGATGGAGAAGAGCTCTGCAGAGCGTTTCGCAGACCCGGCCGAGAGTCTCTACCATCCGCGGGTTCGGCTCCAGACGTCCGACGACGATGTCTGGCACACGAAGGCGACGATGCTACGCACCGACCGGTGGAAGTACGTGCGCCGTCTCTACGAGCTCGATGAGCTGTACGATCTTGAGACCGATCCCGGCGAGCGACACAACCGGATCGACGATCCGGCTCTTCGCGGCGTCGCGGTTGATCTGAAGGAGCGCATGCTCACCTGGTACCAGGAGACCGCGGACACCGTGCCGTTCGGGCTCGACGAGCGGAACTTCGGGTAGCGCGATAGTCGCCGCGATGCCACGTTCGGCGGCCACCGCGCGCGCTGGGGTCCGGATGGCTGCGTCAGGCGGCCGAGGTGCGCCCGCCTGCAATCGAAGAGATCGCGGACACCCGGGATTGAGCCGGCTGATCCTGCCGGCTCCACGGCATGGCCACCAGACCGGTAGTAAGGAGGACTCATGGATCTCGAGCTGTATGGGAAGACCGCCTGGGTAAGCGGCGGGAGCAGGGGAATCGGGAAGGCGATCGCGCTGGTGCTCGCCGGCGAGGGAGTGGATGTCGCGATCTCCGCCCGCACCGAGTCGGACCTCGAGACCGCAGCCGCGGAGATTCGGGAGACGACGGGCCGACGCGTGGTCCGCGCCTGCGGCGACACTCGCGTTACGAGCGAGGTGAACACTATGGCAGACTCCGTACTCGGCGAGCTCGGGCGGGTCGATATCCTCGTCAACTGCGCCGCCCGACCCGGAGGGTACGTGCACGACCTCGAACCGGGGGCACACGAGGCGCTGAGAGAAGACCTCGACACGAAGGTCGTAGGCTATCTGCGCTGCATCGAGGCGGTTGCCCCGCGGATGAAGGAGCGGCGGTGGGGCCGGATCATCAACATCGGCGGTCTTGCATCGAGGAGCTCGACGAGTCTGAGCGGGATGCGGAACCTCGCGCTCGTCCACCTTGGCAAGACGCTCTCCGATCAGCTCGGTGCATTCGGTGTCACGGTGAATACCGTACATCCCGGCGCCACGCGCACCGAGCGCACGACCACCGCGGACGCGGCGCGAGTCGATAACGCGATTCATCGGATCGTCGACGCGCGTGAGATTGGATGGCTCGTTGGGTTTCTCTGCTCGGACAAGGCGTCGGCGGTAACCGGAGAATCGATCGCCGCCGGGGGCGGCGTGGGCCACTCGGTCCATCCGTAGACTCCTTATGCAGATCACCAGCAGGCCGGTGGCCACCGGGTCGGCCTTTCTGTCCATGTTCTTCCTGGGCGTCGGTGTGGCGATCGTGGGCGCGACCGCCCGAGCGGTCGGGCTTGCGCCGTCTGAGATTGGGTACCTCATCGCGGCGCAGAACGTCGGGTTCGGCGTCTCGGTCGTGGTGTCCGGAGGCCTTGCGGACAGGCACTCGAAACCGGTGATTCTCGCCGTGGGCCTGGCCATGCTCGGGTTCTCGTTCGCCGTCCTCTACAGGAGCGACCTCCTTCTCGTGAACCTGGCCGTCATGCTCGTGATGGGCGGCGGGATGGGAGTCGCGGAGGCGGTGACCGACGCCTGGCTTCTCGAGATGTACTCGAGCGGTGAGAGTCGGCTCATTCAGGTGAACCATCTCGCCGTGACGGTTGGGTCTATCGCGATCACGCTCTACCTCATGGCGCTCGAGCTCGACTGGCGGACTTCGCTCGGTCAGGTCGCCGCCGCGCTTGGCGTGCTGGCGGTGCTCGCCGTGTTTCTGCGTCCACCGGCTCAATCCGGTCGACCCGCCGGCGGGCGCATGGGGTTGCGGCAGCTGTCGACCGACGCGGCTATCATCCTCTTCGCGCTCGCCGCGATGGGAACCGTGGGCCTTGAGATCGGAACCGCCGGTGTGATCACCACCTTCGCCGTGCAGCTGCGCGGCGTGGACACCGGGTCGGCCCAGCTCATG
>SLST01000229.1 GCA_007130265.1 Spirochaetales bacterium | reverse complement strand
TGGTCGTGGACGTCGCGAGCGACCTGTACACTGCAAAGGCAGGACTTCGCGATCCGCTGGCGGTGCTTGAGGCGGATCGGGTGGATCAGTTTGAGCGATTGCTGGCGTCCGAGTTTCCAGATTCTCACGTCTACGTTCTCCAGGGCGGAATTGATCATCGCGTACCGAGCCTGAATTTGAAGCGATTTGAACAGTGGAAGAAAATGCGCAAGGATGATGCATCCTTCAATTTGCGCAAGATCTCTTCGCTGAGCTTGCCTTGGGGCTGAGAAGGAGACACTTGATGCGGTTGGCCTGGACGACGGATATCCATCTGAATTTTTGCAAGCAAGGAGTACGGGAGAGGTTTCTGAGATCGTTGTCGGAGTCGGCCGATGCAGTCGCCATCAGCGGGGACATTGCGGAAAGCCACAATGTGGAGGCCTATCTCACACAAATGGAAGATCATTTGCAGAGGCCGATTTTCTTCGTCTTGGGGAACCATGATTTCTATCGAGGCTCGATCCTGGAGACACGCACGGCGATCACCCGCCTGGCGGACCAGTCGTCCCGCCTCGTTTACTTGAGCACGGCCAAAGTGGTTGAACTCTCGTCCAAAACGGCCATCGTTGGGCACGATGGCTGGGCAGATGCGCGTTTCGGTGATTTCGAGAACTCGAATGTCATGCTCAACGACTACCGCCTGATCGAGGAACTGAAGCGCTGGCGGCACGACAGCAGCGGTCCGCGCGAGAGTTTGCGTCGGGTACTGCATGATCTGGGCGATGAAGCAGCCGAGCATATTGATCAGGCGCTTGCAGAGGCGACCGGACGGTACGACCATGTGATTGTCGTGACGCATGTCCCGCCGTTTCGCGAAGCTACGTGGCACCAGCAACAAATCAGTGATGACAACTGGCTTCCGCATTTCTCGTGCAAGGCGGTGGGTGAGGTACTGCTACGAGCGGCAAAGTCGAACCCAGGCTGCCAAATACTCGTTCTTTGCGGTCATACTCACGGAGGCGGTGAAGCACAGCCGCTCGAGAATCTTCGAGTCTTGACAGGCGAAGCAGAATACGGATGCCCGGAGATACAGCGGATACTGCAAATAACGTGTTCTTGAAGGTGCCTGGTCCATCTACCAGCCAAGGAGGCAAGAGAAGTGAAGTGGCCACAAGTCAACATTAGTACGTCTGATGGACCGCAATCTGCCGTGGCACCATGTGTCATTTCGGCAAGTCGGTCTACGGACATTCCCGCATTCCATGCCCGTTGGCTGTTGGATCGTCTGATCGCGGGATACTGCAAATGGATCAATCCCTTCAATGGACGTCCGCAATATGTCAGCTTCCAGAAATGTCGTGCCATGGTCTTCTGGACGAAGAATGCTGCTCCGATGATCCCCGTACTGCCGGAACTTGACGAGCGAAACATCGCCTACTACTTCCAGTTCACGGTCAATGACTACGAAACGGAGGGCTGGGAGCCAAACGTTCCCCCGCTCGATCAGCGGCTGGAAACGTTCAAGTCTCTCTCCCGAAGATTGGGGCCAGAACGGGTTGTGTGGCGTTTTGATCCCTTGATTCTCTCGGACACGCTGGCCGTTCCAGACATTTTGGCTAAGGTAGAACGCATTGGCCGAGAACTCCATCCATACACAAAGAAGCTGGTTCTTAGCTTCGTCGATATTTCGCGTTACGGCAAAGTCCGGAAGAATCTGCTGCGCTCAGGTATCCGGTTACGCGAGTTTCAACCATCCGAGATGTGCGTTTGTGCGGAAGGCTTAGCGTCCATGGCAAAGAGCTGGGGCCTGACAGTGAGCACGTGCGGTGAAGCAATGGACTTGTCCGAATTCGGGGTAAGTCACAATCGGTGTATCGATGCTGATCTTCTTCTGAGAATTTCGCAGAATAATGACGAATTGAGACAGGCATTCGGTAGCAGGCGGGGAAGCGTTGTCGATCTGTGTGAAATCAGTGAAATCGATCATCAAAAACTGAAGGACCGTGGCCAGCGCGATGATTGCGGCTGTGCCGTCAGCAAGGACATCGGCCAATACAATACATGTGCCCACCTATGCACTTATTGTTATGCCAACACTTCCGCCAAAATCGTGCTATCCAACATTGCGAATACCGTTGCAGGCAGCCAGTCGATTCTGCCTGACATTCAACGCTCACCGAGGTCTAAATCGTAGACCAAATTTCGGATTTCGGAAATGCCCACAGCTCCTGGGGGCCGTTGAGCGACGTGGACAAGAAGACGTACCAGGTGTCCTCATCGCATTCACAGTATGCACAGGGACGCTTTCAGTGAACCTTTTGCCGGGTCACCGAAGAAGGCGGTTTTTTGAACATGGATTGATATCGGTCGTCTCCACATGTCCGACATGAACACTCCACAATTCGAATTGGCGCGCTCCGTGGGCCAACGACTTCTGGCCGCCGGCGCCAGCGACTGCCTGCTGGTCGGCGACTTCGTGCGCGATCAACTGCTGGGAGCCCCGTCAGAAGAAGCCGAACTCGAAGTCTACGGACTGAACTACGAGCAGATCGTTGGTGCGTTGTCTTGCAACCACGATTCTATCAAGCTGCTAGAAGGCCGTCTTGGCACGGTCAAGATTGGTCACTTGCTGAACGTCAGTATGCCGCGGCGCGAGATGAAGAGCGGGATGGGGCACAAAGATCTGATGTTCGACGTCGATACGACGATCACGCCGCACGAGGCTTGTGCGCGTCGTGATTTCACCGTCAATGCCATCGGCATGCGACTGGACGGTTCGATCTTCGACCCCTTCGGCGGTTGCCACGATCTGCGGCGGGGAATCTTGCGGGCCACCAGCCGAGCTTCCCGGAACGATCCGGCGCTCGTGCTGCGAGGCATGCCGCTTGCAGCACGCTTCGGCCTAGAAACGGAAGAGCAAACCGCAGCTATGTGCCGGGAGATGGTCGCCGAATTCGGGACACTGTCCGCAGAATGCGTCTGGGAGGCATGGCGTGAGTGGGCCGCGCAGGGCCGTTATCCTGGCAAAGGCCTGCGGTTGCTGGAACAGACTGGTTGGATTAAGTGTTTTCCGGTCCTGGACACAATGGCTCGGACCCCGCAGGATCCCGTTTGGCACCCCGAGGGAAACGTCTTTATCCACACGGTCCACGCCTGTGACGCAGCGGTCACGATTGCGCAGCGCGAAGGTCTCGACGAAAACCAACGCACGGTCCTGCTGCTGGCCACCTTGTGTCACGATTTTGGCAAAATCGAGACGACGGTGCGCAATGATCGCGGTCGATGGATTGCCCCAGGGCATGCTGAACGGGGTAGCGATTTGGCCGCTGCGTTCCTGCGCGGAATGCATGCGTCCGAACAGGTGGTCGACCTCGTGTTGCCGCTGGTCGCGCAGCATATGGTCACGCTGGGGATGCCTAAGCACGCGCCGCCGTCGGCACGCGTGGTTCGGCGATTGGTCCGGGAGTTGGCACCAGCTACGATCCATCTGTGGGCGGCCGTATGCGAAGCCGACTCGAGCGGCCGGCCGCCGAAACCACCGCAGAATCCTGGCGCGACCTGGTTGCAGGTCGCCGAAGCCCTAGTCGTCCAGGACGCCCAACCACAGCCTCTGATCGGCGGTCGACACCTGCTGGCTCTGGGATACACACCTGGCCCGACATTGGGATCTATTCTGCGGGCCGCCTTCGAAGCACAACGGGATGGCTGTTTCGAGGACGTCGACGGGGCGGTCCGATGGGTGCGTGAACATTTTCCCGAAATCAGGACGTAAGCAAAGAGCGAGACGATGACCAATTCTCCCGCTTGCAGCCGATGATCCCGCCGGCGCGATCCCGCTGGCGAGTTGGTCCGTCGGAGTTGGGCGAACTGGAAAGGGTTGCTGGACCGGCGTGCTTTGTGCTGCAGGATGAGTCGATACCATCATCCGCGAGCGAGCGAAAACGATTTGCGACCAGCGCCTTTTGGGGGTATTTGCGTCGCGATTGCGACAAGATAGACTGGTCTGTCGTGCATGGTGATTGGCAGTCACCATGCCTGCGCCTTCGTTCGGCGCACCTCTTTTTGGTGGCTATGTCGCGAGGCGATGGGATCTCGAACGCTTACCCTTGGCTCGCGGGTTATTGTTCTCCTCAGCGGACCCGCGCCGAAGATAGGCACTCACCAGTTGCTCTTCTTCTTCCAACAATCGATACTGAGTGTATTTCGGAGAACTGCTCATTTCAGCCCCTTTCCCTTCAAGAGGAAACCGCCCAACGAATCCCAGAATCCCGCATCTTCTTTTCAAAGGCTTCGCGAAAGGCCTGCGGTGGAATTCCCATCCACCATCCCACCGGTTCGCCTTGCTCCGAAGAATGGTAGACGAATTCCAGCCACGTACCCCGATCGTTTAGCAAATCGTGTTCCAAATGTCGGTAGCGATCCGTGAGAAAGTGAACACGCTGGTTATCCGATCCGCGCCAGCGGAGATTGGTGTGGCGGTCGGCCTGATACGATCCGTCAATCAGTATGTCCAATTGCCGCAACAGCGTCTTCTGGGCATTTGTGCCGTGTTCGACAAGGTATTCCAACGTGAACCCTGTATAAGACATGAACGACAAATCGGGCCGACGGTTGCGGATCTGATCGATCAGGTTGGCCAGCGCCGCTGCCTGCGCAAACGGCTCGCCGCCGGAGAATGTGAGTCCCTCGATATCCGGAACCCGGTTCAATTCATCAGCCAGAGTTCCGACATCGACGGTTTCGCCACCGCGAAACGGCTGAGTTTCGGGGGCAACGCACCCGGGGCAGCGGAATGGGCAACCCTGAACCCACAAGACGGCACGACGACCGAGCCCCAGAACGGTACAAGCGTCGGTCTTTTGAGCCAAATGAAGCACCTCGCACTGGTTCGGCCAGCACGATCGAGGATTCTCCACTCTGTCTGTTGCCATCTTTAGCATTGCCAAGCCCGCTCCTGTCTGGTCGATGAACCGCGAGATGCCACCGCATGCGAATCGCATACCATGCTCCAAGACGTTTCACGTCGGTCACCGGTTCGGCCAACACCACGCCTTTCTTGAGTTCACACTGCTTTTTCGGTCCTTCCGGGTTTACCGTGGATTTGGTAGAATCCTGGCAGGAGGAATCTACTGATGCAGGATGTACAGCTTTATCAACAGATACTTGGTCTGGAGTCGCCCTGGAAGGTGTCGAGGGTAGAGTTAGATGTGGACTTGGAAGAGATTCGTGTTCACGTGGGACATCCACGAGGGATGAAATTCCGATGTCCTGAATGCCAAGTGGAATGCCGTATCCACGACCATGCTGAAGAGCGTCGCTGGCGGCACTTGGATTCGTGCCAATTCAAGACGTTCCTGGTTACTCGCCCGCCTCGGGTGAAATGTCCAGAACACGGCGTCAAGACCATCTTGGTGCCGTGGGCAGAGAGAGGTTGCCGATTCACCAGCCTGTTCGAACGCTTCGCCCTGGACGTTCTGTTGGCAACCCAAACGGTGGCCGGGGCGATGTGCCTTCTTCAGACCAGTTGGGACGAGACTTGGCATTTCCTGGAACGAGCCGTCGCGCGCGGTCTGGAGCGCAAGGAAGCCAAGTTGCTGCCGCGGGTTGGCATTGATGAAAAGGCGTTCGCCAGAGGTCATACTTACATTACCTTGCTGTACGATTTGGATCACAGTACCGTCGAGGCGATTCCTGACGGCCATGACACCGACAGCGCCATCGCCTGCTTTTCCCAGCTTTCCCGGGAGCAAATTGCCTCTATCGAAGCCATCGCGATGGACATGAGTCCGGCCTACGTCAAGGCCGCCAAGCAGACACTGCCTCTGGCGGAGCAGAAGATCGTTCACGATCGCTTTCACGTCATGCAACTGGTGACGAAGGCCGTCGATCAGATTCGTCGTGCCGAGCACCGCAAGCTGCTTCTGGAAGACAATCCGTGTCTAGCGAAGACCAAGTACCTTTGGCTCACCAACCAGGAGAACTTGAGCGAAAACCAGCAAGTTGCCATGGATCGCGTTTTCTCGCTACGGCTAGAGACCGGGAGAGCTTGGGGCTACAAGGAGCTACTGCGAGACCTTTGGGATCACGATGATGCGGGCGCGGCGACCGACTACTTCAAGGATTGGTATCGGCGTGTCATTCACACCAAACTGACGCCCCTGAAGAAAGTTGCCAGGACCATCAGGGAGCGACTAGATAACGTGGTCAGCTACTGTACCCATGGCGTCACCAATGGCGTGGCAGAAGGATTGAACAGCAAAATCATGTCCATCAAACGACGTGTCGGAGGCTTCCAAAACAGGGAAAATTTCAAAACTGCCATCAAATTCTACTGTGGAGGCTTAGATCTCTACCCACGGTAAACCCGGAAGGACCGCTTTTTCTCGGCAAGGAGGC
>SLST01000330.1 GCA_007130265.1 Spirochaetales bacterium | reverse complement strand
CGTCTGGTACATGAAGCACCTGGGCTACGACGACTACCTCACGTCGGACACCCACCCCACGCGCTGGGATGTGAAGCGGATGTTCGAGATCAACGCACGGCTCACCGAGAGGATTTGGAACCTGCTCGACCGCGTGGGGATGGAGGAGATCCGCTCGTGGCTCGACAACGACGACTACCCGACGACCTGGCAGGCGATCGAGGAGAAGATTTTCCGGTTCGGAGAGTAGCGTGGCGCGAGGCAGGCGGGTCGAGCAGATTCGGACGAGTACATGCGGCTGCTCGATATTGCCCTTGATTCGGACTTCAAAGTAGACGTCGTGGATCTCGGGTGCTGCTCGCGGTACGTCGCGGCTGCCGTCGAACAACATGAGGGGGAGGTCTATCGTCGCGAGTACGAGCGAGTTGCTGTCGCTGATCGGTGAGCTCGAGCTTGACAAGGAGCTCGTGGAACAACTCGTGGCCAGGCACGGAAACTCACTCGAGCGCCTCAGCGTCTCCGCGCGCGAAGAGTACGACTATGCTGCGGTGGGCTACTCCCTTCGCAGCATACACAGCGTGATCGAGAGCTTGTTGCGGCACTTCACCATCGACGTGAGTTCGTCCACGGGGGCGGTCGGTCGTCTTGGCGCCGGCGGTGCTGTCCGGCGGTGCTGTCCGGCGGTGCTGTCCGGAGGAGGTCTCACTCCTCGTCATCCGGAGGCAGATCCATATTGAGCAGTCGCGGCCCGAGCAGCCGTATACCGACCAACCCCAGCGGCGCGGTGAAGAGGATCGCGAGCACGGCGAGCGAGAGCAGAGACTCGCCGTTCGCGAGCCCGGCGGCGAGCGGTACCGATCCGAGCGCCGCCTGTACCGTCGCCTTGGGCAGGTAGGCGATCACGCAGAAGAGGCGCTCCTTCCAGGAGAAGCCGGAGAAGGCGACGGCAATCATTACCCCGACGGATCGAGCTGCAAGACCGGCGACGATGGTTGCCACCCCGGCCAGGCCTACCGAGAGTGCGTGCAGCGGATCCGCCGCGGCACCGATCAGGACGAAGAGGATGATCTCCGCGAAGACCCACGCCTTCGCAAGTTTGCCGGCGAGCTCGTGGGCCACATGCTCGGCACGCTCGAGCAGGATGAACCCGATCGTCATGGTGGCGAGCAGAGCGGCCAGATGAAGGTATTCGCCTATGTGAACCACCATGATCGAGATCACCAGAACGAGGAGGAACTTCTCGGTCGCACGAATACGGTCGAAGTGGCGGGTGAGCCACGCAGCGAGCGCGAATCCGACGAGCGCTCCCAGTCCGACTCCGCCGGCAATACCGACGGGAAGAAGCAGCACGGTGCGGGCCACCGTGTCGTCTCCGCCGACGGGACCGGAGGCGAGGTTCAGGAAGACCGTGAAGGCGGTGATCGCGAACACATCGTCGACCGACGCGCCGGCAAGGATCGTCGTGGGAATCTCGGCCGCTTTGCCGTAGCCCTTCTCCATGAGCATCAGCATCGACGGAACGACGACGGCAGGCGATACGGCGGCAAGCATGAATGCACCGGTGCCCGCCTCGAAGAGCGGGAAACCCCAGAGAAGGTGGAGCGCAGCGGTGAGTATCGCCCCCTCGAGAACGCAGGGCAAAAACGACAGTAACGCCGCGGTGGTGCCGCTCCGCGCGAGCGCGGCTCTCCTGATCCCGAGTCCGGCGCGAAGGAGGATGATGATCAGCGCGGTGGACCGCAACAGGGGCGCCATTTCCCAGAATGCATCCGGCGCGGCATCGCGCAGCGCGAACCCGACGCCCACCCCTACAGCCATCATGCCCAGGATCGCCGGAAGCTTCAGGCGGGCGGCGATCCGGCCGCCGAGCCAGCCTCCCAGGAGAATCGTGACGAAGATGACGTTGAGATTATCCACACGGCCTCCGTACTCGCACGGCACAAGGGTTCAAGCAGGAGTCATCAGCACGAAGCGGTTTCCGTGGGGTACGGCGGCGAACTCCATCGCCATATGGTAAGGGCAGCATAGCCATCACATAGGCGACGGTCAAGGCGCGTTGCGGCTGCCTGCCGAACAGCAGCAGTGGATCTCGCTGGTGACGAGTCCCTGCGCGACAAGGTGTGCCTCAGTTGCGATCCATGACAACGTCGATCCCGCCCGGCACGAGACCCAGCTTGAGGTTGCTGGTGAACGCAACACAGACAATCGTCGCGATACGACTGGGGTTGAGGGGATCCCCCTGAACGACGACAACAGGCCTACGGTGACCGGCTCCGCAACCAGCCGGAAGACCGAGTTCGGCCCACCATATCTCTCCCTGAAGGACGGTCACCACTCGACGCGCCCCAGCGCTCGGCGACCGGCACCCATGGCGAAGTCATCGTCGGATTCGCCAACGGTCGACAGGGCAGCGTTCATCGACTCGGTGACACGGTCAGGCGCGTGACGAGCGACATACTCCGCGAGAGCCGTGGCATAGAGTTCGCTTCGGGACCGATACCGGTGGCGAGCGAGGCGCTCGGCTTCCTCGAAGACGTCATCTGGAATGGAAACGGCAATCTTCATACCATTAGCATGCCCTGCATATCCGGGTCGGTCAAAGCTGCTCTGCGGATCGAGCAGACGCGCATCTGTTCGAGCTCCAAGCGACTGAACCGCTACGACTTCACCATCGATGTGAGCTCCTCCACCGGGGTGGTAGCCCAGCGGGGATGGTCGACGAGCAGCTTCCACTCGCCTGAGAGCTTGTCCAGGTACTTCACGTCGGTCCTGTGGTACTGCAACGCGTAGGCGACACGGGGGCGGTCGGTCGTGTTGGCGCCTGAGCCGTGCACGGTCCAGCGGCTGAAGGCGATCGCATCACCGGCCCGCATGCGGACGGGGAAGACGAGATCTGGGTCGTAGTCGACCTCTTGGTGGGAATCTCCATCGCCGGCATTGTGCGACTCGAGCTGCCCGCCGCGGTGCGATCGCGGTACGACGGCGAGGCATCCGTTTTCGGGGGCCATGTCGACGAGGGCTACCCAGATATTGAGCGAGCCGACGCCCGGCTCGTGGCGCGTGTAGCTGTTGTCCTGGTGCATGTGGAACCTGCCGCCGCCGCCGGCTACCTTCACGGCGGTGAACGGCATGTAGACGCGCGCTTCGCCTTTGACGAGCTGCGAGGCGAGGTGCAACGAGCTCTCCCCGTTGATCAGGCGGTCGAGCGCGGACCCGGCGAGGTACTGGCCGCACTGGCGAAGCTTGTCCGCCGTGCCCTTCGCGCGTGAGAGGTCGTGGGCCCCCAGGCCCAGACACGACTCCATGACCTGCATCGTCTCGTCGTAGAGCTGCTCGACGGCGTCCGGCGAGACGAAGCCAGGCACAACCAGGTAGCCCTCGCTCTCGTAGAAACGGATCTCCCGCGGCGCGAGATCGATCCGGCTGGCAACGGTCTGCATGAGTCCTCCTCCTTGAGGGAATATCGCGCTTCAGGCGACGGAGAGGAAACTGCGGGCACTTGTCGTTTTGCGTACCTGATGGCATTCTATTGATGAGTGAAATGATTCGCTAAGTTTGGGTTCGCGTATGGCGGCGGTACGCCGGGAGTACCGCGTCGGCCCGGACCTCCTGGAGGAACCATGTCAGACACCGACGTACGGATATCGTGGTACCGGTCACCGATCGACCGTGGCCTGCTCGCGAAGCTCACCCGCAGGAACGACTGGCAACCGCTCCTGCAGAACGTCGGCTTACTCGGGTTCTCCGCAGGCACCGGAGTCTTCGCGTACTGGGCGTTCCACAACCTCGCGTGGCCCTGGGTCGTGCTCGCGGTGTACCTGCACTGCTCGTTCTACGGCTTCTTCGGCGGCGGGGCGGGCGGCCACGAGCTCTCCCACAAGAACATGTTCAAGACACAGGCGCTCAACGAGTTCTTCATGCGGCTGAACGGGTTTCTCACCTGGTTCAACTTCATCCACTTCCGCCGCAGTCACGCCGGACACCACCAGTACACGACGCACCACGAGCTCGACCTGGAGGTGATGCTGCCCATGACGATGAGCTGGAAGAGCTGGATCTGGGCGTTCACGATCAGCATCCCGTCGGTACGACGCGTGTTTGCGATCGTGTTCCGCTACGCGTTCGGTCGCGAACGGGAGACGATTCTCAAGAGCGAATGGGAGCGGCGGATCTTCCCGCCCGAGGACCGGGACGCGCTGCGGCAGCTGCAGAACTGGGCGCGGGTGCTGTTGTTCGGGCATCTCGCCCTCGCCGGCGTGTTCATCGCGTCGGGTAACTGGATCCTGCTCTTCCTCGTGACCTTCGCCCCCTTCATCGCAACCTGGTTCGTGCTGCTCACCCACATGCCACAGCACATCGGGATGCGCCCCGACGTCGCCGACTGGCGCCTCAGCACACGGACCTATCTCGCCGGCCCGTTCGCGCGCTTCTTCTACTGGAACATGAACTACCACGTGGAACACCACATGTTCGCAGCCGTTCCCTTCTACAACCTGCCGAAGCTTCGCAAGGCGATCGAGGCCGACCTGCCGGTCGCCTCACGGGGCCTGCTCGCCACGTGGCAGGAGATCCGCGAGACGGTGCGCCGGCAGAAGCAGGACCCGGCGTACTGCTACACCCCGGAGTTCCCGCAATCGGCGGGAGCGCCCCGCACCGGCTGAGCGACGCACCATTCGGTTCGAGGTTGACAGGGAGGGTAAACAGCGCTATATTACATACCGACGGTCGGTACATACCAACGGTCGGTCTGCACCGACGGCGACCGACGGGGAGGGCCGATGTACATTGCAAAGGACTACGACGAGCGCAAGGCGGAGTTTCTCGACACCGCGATGGGGCTCTTCCTCGAGCGCGGGTACGACGACACGAGCGTGAACGCGATCATCGACGCGGTGGGGGTCTCGAAGGGGGCATTCTACCACTACTTCAGCACGAAGGAGGACCTGCTCGACGAGCTCGCCGCGCGCGCGGGAGAGCAGGCGATGGCCCTCACGGCGCCGGTCGTAGAGGACCCCGGGCTTACGGCGATCGAGAAGATGAACGAGATGTTCGCCCGCACGAACGCGTTCAAGGCCCAGAACCGCGAGCTCATGATCACCCTCGCGCGCGTCTTCTACAGCGACCGCAATGCGCTCCTTCGCGCCCGGATGACCCGCCGGAGCGTGGAGGTCACCGCGCCCGCGCTCGCGCGGATCTTCGCGCAAGGGAAGGCCGAAGGGACCATGTCGGTCGCACACCCGGCACAGACGGCCGTGCTCATCCTCGAGCTCGGGGCGACAGTCGTGAGCGGCTTCGCCCGCAAGCTCGGCGAGATCGATCGCGACCCGACGATCGCGGACGAGCTGCTTCTGTCCATGGAGGTCTACACCGAGTCCGTCGAGCGGGTACTCGGTATCGCGTCGGGCTCTCTGAAGCTCGTCGATGACTCGCTCAAGAGCGTCGTTCGCGGAGCGATGCAAGAGAAGGAGAGGACGGATGATTGAGGTACGCGGGCTCACCCACGACTACGAGCGAAGGGGCAATCCTTCGGTAAAAGAGGTCGGCTTCACGATCGAAGACGGCACGATCTTCGGCTTCCTGGGCCCGAGCGGGGCCGGCAAGAGCACGACCCAGGCGCTCATGACGGGGCTCCTCGCGATCCAGCAGGGCTCGGTCACCTACGACGGGCTTCCCTTGCAGGAGCAGGGCCGACGTTTCTACAACCGGGTCGGGCTCTCCTTCGAGCACCCGAACGTCTTCGGCAAGCTCACCGGTCATGAGAACCTGCGCTACCACGCGGGGCTCTACTCGGTACCGACCGAGGACCCGGGGCGCCTGCTCGAGATGGTGGGGCTGACCGACGCGGCGCACCGACGCGCGAGCGCGTACAGCAAGGGGATGAAGCAGCGCCTCGTGTTCGCCCGCAGCCTCGTCAACCGGCCGTCCATCCTCTTCCTTGATGAACCGACGAGCGGGCTCGACCCGACTACCGCCGAACGCGTGAAGGAGATCATCCGCGCGAAACGCGCCGAGGGGTGCACGATCTTCCTGACGACCCACAACATGCAGACCGCGGACGAGCTGTGCGACGTCGTCGCCTTCCTCAACGACGGGCGAATCGTCGCGATGGACGCGCCGCGCGAGCTCAAGCTCCAGTACGGCGAACGATCGGTCGCGGTCGAGCACCGGACGAACGGCGCGGTAGCGAGGGAGGTGCTCTTCCCGGAGAAGGGCGAGGACGCAGCGAGGCTCAAAGCGCTCATAGACTCCGGTGCGGTAGAGACGATCCACAGCCGCGAGGCGACGCTCGAGCAGATCTTCATCCGGCTGACCGGGAGGGGGCTCGCATGAGACGCCTTGCCTCGCTCGTACGCCAGGATCTCACGCTCGCCTGGCGAAACGGGCATATTCTCGTCGTCCTGGTGATCGCG
>SLST01000444.1 GCA_007130265.1 Spirochaetales bacterium | reverse complement strand
TTGCGGAAGCCGAGGCGGACAAGGCTGCGATGGATATCGCGTCGCCTGTCTCGGGAACGATCGCGGAGATCCTCGTCGAGGATTCCGATATGGTCAGAGTCGGAACACGGATCATCAAGGTGAAGACCGACAGCGGACAGACCAGCAAGAAGATCGTCACCAGAGAGAACCCCGGAACTCCGGTGGTCTCGGTACCTCCGAGGTCAGAGCGCATCGCTGCAGCATCGCAGGCGTCGGTCTCCACTAACGGCAGAGAAGCCGGAGCGGCGAGCGTGGGTATACTGGATATCGCCACGGCAGTCGGTTCCCGGACAATCGAGAATACGTTCATCGAGGAGCTTTGTCCGGACTGGACCGCTGACGACATCTACAAGCGCACGGGAATCAGATCGAGACAGTGGCTCGGCGAGGGCGAGTCGGCGCTGTCGCTCTCCGTCGATGCGTCCCGTAGCGTGCTCTCCGGACTTGGCCTCTCGGTCAACGATCTCGACCTCATCATCTGCAGCACCGGTTCGGCGCTCCACACGACCCCGTCTCTGGCTTCTCTGATTCACTACGAGCTGTCCAGAGACCTCGCAGAACCAAGGCCGATGCCCGCCTACGATATAAGTGCCGCGTGCTCCGGCTTTCTCTACGGTCTTCAGATATCCTGTGATTTTCTCGGAAGCAGACCGGATGCAAAGATCCTCCTCGTCACGGCCGAGACGCTCTCCGAGAAGACCGATGTCCGTGACCCCCAGACCGCGCCGATCTTCGGCGATGCCGCAACGGCGACTCTTGTCTGCGCGGGACCCGGCGCAGAGCATGCAAAGTTCCATGTCTACCGCCCGGTCACGAGCGGAGTCGGTGAGAGCGGCGCGGTGCTCCGTGTTCCGGGCGACGGAAGCGAGAGGATCTACATGGACGGGCGGAAGGTCTTCGTCGAAGCGGTAAGGAGCATGATACTGCAGCTCCAGGATGCTTGCACCGAGGCGGAGGTGCTGCTTCAGGACCTCGATCACATCGTTCCCCACCAGGCGAACCAGAGGATCATCAACGCGATCCGGCAGAAGTTGAAGATGCCGAAGGAGCGAGTCCTCTCCAACATCGAGAAGTACGGGAACACCTCGTCTTCGAGTATTCCGCTCGCCCTCACCGAGTTCACCGATTCGATGAAGAAGGGGGACAGTATCGGTCTGACCGCGTTCGGCGGAGGATTCACCTACGGCGGCGCGGTGCTCAGGAAGCTCTGAGAACGAGCGTGCCGTCCGGTGGTATTCGACCCCTGTGCGGGGTACTCGTTTATCGATCACATGGTCGACATCAGTGCTCACCGATCTGTCAACGACGGTTCCGCTCCGCGTCGCCGTTCGGGGTTGAGCGCGACCGCAATCACTGCGCCTATCAGGAGGACCAACGCGGCGAGAACGAAGGGGAGCCCCTTCGCCGCCTCGCTGAGCATGCCGGCAATCCAACCGAAGGGTGAGGCGATCGCGAGGACGAAGGTGTTGGCGACCGCGAGGATACGCGCGCGATGGTGCGGGTCGACAATCGCGGTGACGAAACCCTCGAGATAGGGAGCGAGGAGCCCCGCCCCCACCGCCTCTACGACGGTGGCCAAGGCGACCACCGCGATCCCGCGGACCGGCGCAAGTACGAGGATCACGAGCGACACGATCGTCACCGTGAGACCGAGCAGGAGATACCCGACGTGGCGCTCCTGGTCGAGTCGCGGCACGACGAGGAAGAAGACCCCGAGGATGATGACCGACCGCAGCGCCGGGAAGAGGCCTATCTCCGCGGCGGAGAATGCCAACCCCTCGGCGAGCAGAACGGCAAAGAAGGTCCCGCGGATCGTGATGTAGATCGCGTGCACGGCGAGCAGGACGATCGCGACGAGCGTCCCCGGCGACCGGAAGATACGCGGAACATCGCGGATCAGGTCGCCGGCGAGCGAGAGGATCGAGTCGTCGGCCGTCTCGCGAAGCCTGACCTCACCCTGGCTCGTCTCAGTCGCGTAGATGTTGAGAATCACGAACTTCGACGTCATCGAGACGAAGGTGATGAAGTAGAAGATCCGCATCATGGGGATGAGCTCGAACCGGTCGATCAGGAGACCGGCGAGCGGCGAGACGACGCCGGCCACGATGCCGGCAATATGGACCCATGTCCAGAAATGCACGATGCGGTGCTTCGGCGCGTCTTCGATGAAGAGACAAGTCCAGGAGGTCATCGTGATCCGCAGCATGGAGTTGACGATCGCGGCGAGGTAGAACCATGTCTCGTCGCGCGCGAGCGCCCAGAGCAGCGTCGGGATGCTCCACGAAAGCACGTCGAAGATGAGCGTCGCGCGCTTGCGACCGAGCCTGTCGGTGATTGGTCCGCCGAGGATCGACGTGATGATCTGAAGCGTAAGGCCCACCGTTGCGATCAGCCCGATCGATCGTTCGCTGACCCCGAGCGCGAGCATATAGACCGACGCGAATGGCGCGTAGAGGTTGAAGGGTATTCCCCACATCGGTTCGGTGTACATGCAGGCGCGTGGATTGCCGCGGGCTTCGAGCAGTGACTCAATGAGAGGGTGCCGGCGTCGAGTACTCATGTGAATGAGAGGCAAATATACCGTATGATGGAGCGATGAAACAGATCTGGATTACGAGAGCAGGCAGACCCGAAGTCCTTGAGATCCGAGAGGCCGACGATCCGATTCCCGGGCCCGGCGAAGTCGCGATTGACGTGCACGCGGCGGGGGTCAACTTCGCGGACGTCCTCGCCCGCATGGGCATGTACCCAGATGCCCCGCCGATCCCCTGCGTCGTTGGCTACGAGGTCGCGGGCACCGTCGCTGAAACGGGACCGGGAGAGTTCGCGGGCGATCCGCTGCCGAAGGGGACGCGCGTGTTCGCGCTCACACGGTTCGGCGGCTACGCGAGCCGGGTCTGCGTCCCGATCAACCAGGTCTTTGCGCTGCCCCGCGAGATGAGTTTCGCGGAAGCCGCTGCGCTTCCGGTAAACTACTTCACGGCCGCCCTCGCGGTCGAACGGTTCGGAAACCTGGTGCCCGGCGAGCGGATCCTCGTTCACAACGCCGGAGGCGGCGTCGGGATCGCCGCGATCCAGCTCAGCCGGGCGATCGGGGCGACGATCTTCGGTACCGCGTCGGCATGGAAACACGATCAGCTGAAGGTGCTCGGCGCGGAGCACCTCTTTGACTACGGCACCGAGGACTGGGTCGAACGAGTCACCACTGCGACCGAAGGAGCGGGCGTGCACGTGATCATCGACCCGGTGGGCGGCAGGAACCTCGCGCTCGACCTCAAGGTGCTCGCGCCACTCGGCCGCCTCGTCGCATTCGGTCTGAGCGAGCCGGTACGCAGCGGTCGACGCTCGATACTGCGCACGCTGCGATCGGTGCTGTCGATGCCGCGCCCGAGCTTTCTCACGCTGCTCAACCACAACTGGTCGGTCGCGGGGCTCAACCTGGGGCATCTGTGGAGCGAGATCGACCGACTCCGCGACGTGGGAGACGCGATCATCGCAGGCTGGGCCCGCGGTGACATCCGACCGGTCATCGCGGCGGAAGTGCCGTTCGAGGAGGCCGGCGATGCTCATCGGATGCTCGAGGAACGGAAGAATCTCGGCAAGGTCATCCTCACGACGTAGTCACGTCGGTCTCGACAGAACGGGTGAAAGCTGGTACTACAAAGCATGGCCCGAGCCTCGAATGCTCCACAGTCGCTGGCCGCACGACATCGTGCAGTCGCACGTGAATGGCACCCGACGAAAAACCGCGGCCTGACCGCGCGAGACGTCGCCCGAGCTTCCGGCAAGACCGTCTGGTGGCGATGCGCCCATGGACACGAGTGGGAGGCCCCGGTCTACAGCCGGACGCTTGGAGGGAACGGGTGCCCCTACTGCAGCAATAAGCGGGTGGGCCGCGATAACTCACTGCGGAAGCTCTTCCCGCGGGTCGCGCGGGAGTGGCATCCTGAGCGGAACGGGGAGCTGACGCCGCGTGACGTCACGCGTGGCTCGAAAAAACGCGTCTGGTGGCGATGCAGAAAGGGACACGAGTGGCAGGCCCCGGTTCACGAGCGAACCGCGGGGAACGGATGCCCCTATTGCGCCCACCGGCGCCTTGGCGAGGATAACAACCTCGCGGCGCTGCGCCCTGATCTCGCCGGCGAGTGGCACCCCACGAGAAATCGTCCATTGAGACCGGAGAGGGTCTTTCCGGCGGCAGCGCACAAGGTGTGGTGGCGCTGTCCGCACGGACACCAGTGGCGGGCAACGATCAACAGCCGATCGCACCTTGGGACGGGATGCCCCTACTGCAGCGGTCGGCGCGTAACGAAGGAACGCTCGCTCGCCATCAACGAGCGAGGTCTTTCGCGACAGTGGCACAAGGAGCGAAACGGCGAGCTCACTCCGCACGACGTCTCCACGGTCTCGAAACGTATGGTGTGGTGGGTCTGCTCGAAGGGACACGAGTGGCACGCTGCGGTCCGCGACCGCACCGCACGCGGTCACGGCTGCCCGTTCTGCGACACGTAGGGAACTCCGTCTTCAACCGGGAAAACGATATCCGGCATAGGCGACCGCCTCGTGCGACCCGTCCACCAGCGCGAAGAGCGTGTTTCCGAGCTCCGGACGGTAGATGGCCGGCCACGGCGGGGGCGGCGCAAGGTAGCCCCCGGCGGCGTCGCGCATGTGCTCGCGGTTCGAGCTGAAAACCTCGAGATACGAGTCAGCTGAAAGCACGGAGAAAACCGGGCGGTACGGACTGCCGGGTGCGGCAACTGCAGCGGGGAAGGTCGCGGCGACGTACGCCCGCACCGGAGCGGGCGCGGCGAGCGTGCTGTCAGGATCGTACACTTCGCCGGCTTCCACATAGACGACGTGATAGTCCCAGACGGTCACCCGCAGCTCGCCGCAGCCGGTGCGTTGGGCACCGAGCGCAACTCGCCGATCCGGGTTCGAGATCAACACGACCGCGCCGCCGCGGCTGCCCGGAAGCGAGCGCCGCCGGGCAAGTTGCCAGATGTTCTCCTCGCAGTAGCAGGCGGCGTACGCGTCGCGCGCCCACTCGTGCTTCCGCGATTGTTCGTACTCCGCAGCCATGTCCCATGATGGAGCGCCGGGCGCCCTTGCGCAAGCCCGTCCGAGGTGGTAGCTTTGGCACTCTGATCGGCAGCATGAAAATCGAATGGAACGACATCACCGGCGACCCTCACATCGACGAAATCAAGAAGACCACCAGGGCCGACGCGGTGCTCGGCCGGGTCGTCGCGCAGGACGGGCCGATCCTTGAGATCGTATCGCCGCAGGGCCTGACGTACGCACGGCCCTCCGGCCGTCTCGCCTACCTCATCGAGCTCGGTTCACAGCCGGTTCCCGCGGTGGGTGACTACGTCGCGCTCGACTCGGAGCAACGGACGACCGTTCGGTCGGTCATCCCGCGGCGGTCGACCTTCGAGCGGATGGAGGCGGGAAAGCGTACCGCGGCGCAGGTGGTGTGCGCGAACGTCGATCTCGCGCTCATCGTTACGACCGCACCGCCGGCGGCCGCCCGGGACGCTTCTGAGCGCACAGAGCTCAACGACTTCAGCGTCCGGAGGATCGAACGGTTCATCGCTACGCTCGACCCGCGAGTGCGCCCGCTTGTCGTACTCAACAAGTGCGATCTGATTCGGGACTCGGCCGCCGTGAGGGGGACCATTGAGGCCGAGCTGCCGGGAGGCGACATATGCATGATCTCGGCTCGCACGGGCGCGGGGATCGAGTGCGTTCGCAAGCGCATTCCTCGCGGGTCAACTGCAGTCCTCATCGGATCGTCAGGAAGCGGTAAGTCGACGCTCATCGGCACACTCACCGGGCTCGAAATACGAACATCGAGCGTCCGGGAGATCGACGGCAGGGGGCGCCACACGACCACGGGCCGACGCGTGTACGCGCTGCCTGGAGGCGGACTCCTGATCGACACCCCGGGCATGCGCGAAGTGCAACTCTGGGCGGAGGCCGACGCGACCGACCGGCTCGGCGCGGCCTTCGTGGAGATCGAGGCGATAGCCTCCGACTGTCGCTTCTCTGATTGCCAACACGAAGACGAGCCGGGGTGCGCGGTCCGCGCGGCAGTGCGAGCCGGCCGCATCACACAGGAACGGTACCTGAGCTACCTCGAGCTGCAGAACGAGCATCAGGTCTCGGCCGAGCGCCGGGAGAAGCAGGAGCGCCTGACGGCTCGCCGGGTCGCACGGGCGTCGAGAATGCGACGCAGGAGCAGAGGCGGATGAGCAGACCAAAACGAGGCACCCGCGGTTCGCGCAGCGAACGGCCCGCCTGGGATGCCGATCCCGCCGGCCGGGCCGACGCCGGGTTCACCTGCGTCCACTGCGGACGGTTCGTCCCGGAGATCGCGTTCGGGACGAGCCAGCGCAACCACTGCCCGTCT
>SLST01000265.1 GCA_007130265.1 Spirochaetales bacterium | reverse complement strand
GCAATCGAAAAGCTACTGATGATCCGGCTGCGAACGAAAGGGTGCATCTCGCGAGATGCACCCTTTCGTTCGCAGCCGGATCATCAGTAGCTTTTCGATTGCTGAATCTTGCGAGCCTTCTTCTGCAGCTTCCGCTCGAGGCTCTTTTTCTTCCGGTTCTTGATTGTTGAAGGCTTCTCGTAGTACTCGCGCTTCTTCCATTCCCGGATGATGCCTTCTTTCTCGACCATGCGCTTGAACCGCTTGATCGCCTTCTCAAGGTTCTCACCATCGTCAACACGTACGTAGGCGATGCGAATCACCCCCTTTCCGGCGCGGATTCCGTTTGCTCGACAACCGGTGCGCCCGCGTCCATAAGTTCCCTAAAAACGCGTCGGCTGTCAAGGCAGTCCCGATTGCCAGCAGCCGCCCCAGCGCCCGCCTCAGCGGTCGCCGTCGACCGCATCGGGCACCTCGGGAGGAACGATGTCGGCCACCAGGGGATGATTGGTCGTCTCGACCGGAGAAACCGCAACGCCGCCGACGCGGATCTCCCAGTGCAGGTGAGGTCCGGTGGCGAGGCCGGTAGCGCCCAGGGTGCCGATCTGCTCACCCTGATCGACGAGCGCACCCTCGACAACCGATATCTCATCGAGATGGTAGTACATGGAGAAGACACCGGGGAGATGCTCGATCACAACGGTCTTTCCGGTCACGATCCGATTGCGGGCCATTCGTACGATGCCTCTCCCGGAGCTGAACACACCGGTACCCGGCGTTCCGGCGAGGTCGAGTCCCATGTGAACGGTCCGCGCACGCGTACCGTCCGAGTAGACGAAAACGCGTCGGTCACCGTAGAGCGAGGTTTGTCGTGAATCTTCCGGCAACGGCCAGGCGAACGGCCCGGCATGGTAGAGCGCGGCGGGGTCACGCGAGAAGATGAGCTCGGTCAGCTCGCGGCTCTCCGCCGTCCTTGCAGGGTCGGGATCGCGCCGCAACGACGTCAGCCGTCGGTCGAGCGCGATTTCCTCGGTACGGAAGGTGCGTTCGACGATCTCGACCTCGCGCGAGAAGCCGAGCTCATCATCCGCGGTCAACCCTCGCAACGTATAGGTTCCGGGTTCTACCGTCGAGTCGATTCCCATGAGGAAGACCCCGATCTCGGCCGCGCCGGTCATCCGAACTCCTATTCGATGCGCCCGCGCGATGAGCCGCTCATCGACCCGCAGTTCCACGAGGCTGACAGCGGGTCTCCCGATCGTCGCCAACCGCAGAAGAGAGCCGGGAACCACCACATCCGGAGCGATGACGGTACGGGTGCTCTCCGCAGGCTGCCGGGACCGCCCCTCAGTGAGCGCTTCGCCGATGAGGCCACCCGAGGCAGCCGGGTGCGACTCCGCCGAGGCGAGGAACGTGATGAAAAGGAAGACCGGTATGATCACGGAACGACGCATTACGCACCCAACTCCAAACTACTGCGCATCGCGCCGCACGTCGAGCACCGTCAGCTGCGGCGTCTCGGTGCCCTGATAGAAGTTCACGCCCACGTTCACCACCGCATCCACGAGATCACCTCTGCTGAACGACCTGCCCACCTGCTCTGCGGCACTCCAGTAGACCGCAGGCCACTTGCTCGTTCCGGCATCGAACGTCAGTCGAAGATGCTCCTGCGTCTTTCCCATGAACGAAATCTCGAGAATGCGAAGCCCACGGACGAGAAAGGCGAGCGGAGGGTTTTCCTGGCCGAACGGTGCGAACAGCCGCACGATCTCGAGCAGCTTGAGGGTCAGAAGATCCGGAGTGAGCTCCGCATCTATCTCGAGCAACGGCTCGGCTTCATCATCGATCGCCAACGACGGGATGACTTCAAGCAACCGCTGCTCGAGCGAACCGATCTGAGCGCCGTCAAGACGGAATCCTCCCGCCTGATCGTGCCCGCCCCAATCGGTGAGCAGATCGTGGCAGCGAGAGAGCAGATCCGTGACGACCATTCCGCGGGCCGTGCGGATGCTGCCGACCGCCCCGTCGGGCAGCAGGCTGACGACGGCCGCCGGAGCGCCGTAATGGCGCGCGAGTCGCCCGGCCACGATACCCGTCACGCCGCGGTTGATCGCGTCGTGGTGCACCAGGATGAATCTCCCCCCGTGGTCGGCGAGACTCTCTCTCGCCTGCTCCTGCACGAGGTCCCACGCGTCGTCACCCACCGCCCTTCGCCGGACGTTGAGCCCGATAACGGAGTCTGCAAGCTCCTCGCGCTCCTGTTCGTCCGTCGTCAGCAGCAGCCGGACGGCACGATCCGGTTCTCCCATGCGTCCTGACGCGTTGATGACCGGAGACACGAGCCAACCGACGTCGCGTGCCGAGACGGTCTTCCCGCGCAGCTTCTGCCGCTCGAGCAGGCAGCGCAGTCCCGGCCGCGGAGACTCACTCATCCGACGAAGGCCGTGTCTGACGATAATGCGGTTTTCGTCCTCGAGCGGCATCATGTCGGCGAGCGTCCCGAGTGCGACGAGGTCGAGCGAACCAACGAGGTCCTCGAGGAGTGCCGTCTCGCGGCGATGCACGAATGTTGTGAAGAGGCTCAGAAAGACGTCGATCTCTGCAGGCTCTCGTCCGTTGTAACGCGACAGGCGTGACTCACCGCGCAGCCGCAACAGCGAACGATCGCGAAGCGACGGGAAGAGCTTCCACATCTCGGGAGCCACGTCGACGGTGCTCACCTCAACGGTTGCGCCGAAGGCCCGACGCAGTATCTGCTCCTGGGCAGGGGCGTCGTAGACGAGGATTGCGACTCCCTGCAGGAACGCGGCGAGCCTCGAGTGTTCGACGTCGAGCACGCCGGGCACGAGGCTCTCGCTGATCCGGTCTATTTCGACCATGTTCTCAATCTTGATCGCCTCGATGATGATCGACTCATTCCCCGGACGCGCGTTGAGCAGACACAGCGGCTGGTTGAAGAAGTCCGTGTGTGCGAAACCGAGTGCGTACCTGACCTTGCTCGCGAGCGCGACCGAACAGAGCCCCTCGAACGGATAGCTCGAATCCGCCATCTTCGGATTGATGAGCGCGACCACCGGCGGGAGCTCATCCTGGGGGTTGTGATGATCGATCACGATCGTGTCGATCCCGAGATCCGCGGCGTGTGTGATCTCGCTCACGTTCGTGGTGCCGCAGTCTACCGCGATCAACAGCGTCACATCCTGCGTCGCAAGCGACTCCACGAGATCGAGCGTCAGCCCGTAGGGGCTGTCGCCCATCGGGACGCCCCATGTCACCTCGACCCCGAGATTCGCGAGCGCTTCGGTCATCAGAACGGTGCTCGTGATCCCGTCGACATCGCGATCACCGTAGACGTGTACACGCTCGCCCTCGCTTGCAGCCGCTTGAATCCGCTGGACCGCGTCGGTCATCTCGTCGAAGAGGAAGGGATTGTGGAGAAATCGAAGGTCGTCCTCGAGGTAGAACTGCAGTCGCTGCGGCGAGTCGATCCCCCGACGCACGAATATCGCGGAGGAGAGGAGATCGAGGCCGAAGGTTGAGGCGAGCTCTTTCACCCGGGCGGCGTCGATAGGCTTCTTGTTCCACTTCATAGCGCCGAGCGCTCCTCAACGATGAGCGGCAATCGCTGGGGCCCATCGTCATCTATTCTCAGCGCGGTGGCGATCGCCTCCACCGCCTCTTCCGTCGCCTTGTCCGTTTCGCCGTACACGGTGCAGAGGGTGTCGCCACGTTCCACCGTGCTTCCGACCTTCCTCGCGAGCTCGAATCCCACATCGGCAAGCACGTCGTCATCGGTTCGGTCGCGCCCCACGCCGAGACCGACCCCTGCCGTCCCGATCGTATAGGCGTCGACTCCCGTCAGAATGCCGGCACGCGGCGCGGTGATCACGCGGGAGCACGGAGCACGCCGACCGCCCACCTGGGCTTCGAGACGGTCGGGATCGCCACCTTGAGCCGCGACGTTCCGGCGAAAGGACTCGTAGGCGGCACCTTCGGCGATCACCTCACGACATCGCGATTCGCCCTCTGCGATCGAGGAGACGATGCCGCCGGCCACGAGCATCCACGCGGTCAGTCGAGTCGTCACCTCCATGAGATCGGCCGGAGGCTCATAGCCGGGCCGCAGGGCTTCACCGGCAAGGCAGAGCATCGACTCCTCGACTTCGAGGTAGTTTCCGACCATGTGACCGAGCGGCTCGTCCATCCGGGTGATGACGGTGACGACTCCCCGGCCCAGGCTACGTCCGGTCTCGATCAGCGAGTCGGCAAGCGCGCGCGAGTCGTCGAGGCTCTTCATGAAGGCACCGGATCCCGTCTTCACGTCAAAGACAAGCAACTCGGCCCCCTCGGCAAACTTCTTGCTCATGATGCTCGCGGTGATCAGAGGAACCGACTCAACGGTTGCGGTCACGTCGCGCAGCGCGTAGAGAAGCCGGTCGGCCGGGACGATGTCCTCGCTCTGCCCGGTCATCGCGTACCCACACTCGCCAATGATCCTGCGAAACTCCGGAGCCTCCATCTTCGTCGAGTACCCGTGGATACTCTCGAGCTTGTCGAGAGTGCCGCCGGTATGGCCGAGCGCGCGCCCGCTCATCATGGGAACCTGCAGACCACAGGCGGCCGCCACCGGCGCGAGGATCAGCGACACCTTGTCCCCTACCCCGCCGGTTGAGTGCTTGTCCACCAGCGGTCCGGCGAGGCCCGAGAGGTCCATCGTCGAGCCCGATTCGATCATGGCTCGAGTCAGCGATCCGGTCTCGGCCGCGCTCATCCCGGACAGGCACACAGCCATCAACCAGGCGGAGATCTGATAGTCAGGAATCGAACCGTCGACGTACCCGTTCACCAGGTGCTCGATCTCACGGCGAGTATGCTCTCCCCCGTCTCGCTTCTTCCCGATCAGATCAACGGTTCTCATATGCGGCGAGGATACCATGAAGCCCCCTGTGAGAGAATACCGGGCAAATGTCGCCGGCGCTTCTCCGGACCGCGGGTTCAGACCGGGCTACAGAATACCGGATCCGGTCCGCAACGCGTTCAGGGGCGAGTCAACGTGATCCTCGAGTATCGCGTAGAGCACCCGCCTGATCCTCGGCACCGAGGCGGGAGGCGGTACAACGCGCAAGGCCTCGCGAAGCGCGAGCCTTCCGGCGTGGCGGAGGTAGGCGGCGGCCCCGGGCTGCCAGACGGGCATCTCGTCGGAGGCGTGATCACGAGCGCAGAACCCGCCCTCCCGGGCGGAGAAATAGATAGGCTCCGATTCGGCGAGGAACTCGCCTGAGACGGCGCAGTGCCGCAGGTCAGGCTGAAGCCCGCTGTACTCGAGGAATCTCCAGACAAAATGCAGGCTCACCAGCGGCGCGTCGCTCGCGTCGCGCCTCTGCAGCTCGTCCATCGCCGTCACGAGCAGATCGTAGATCCCTTGCGCCTCGCCTCCGGTCGCGTAGGTCTTGAGAACGCTCTCGGCCCAGAGACTCGCAGTGTAGAACTTCGCGAGGTCTTCGCGGATACCGGGGTGATACTCATGCACGTCAAAGTCGGTGATCTTCGTGGAATCCCTGGCGCGATCGGTGTAGAGATAACAGGTGCCGCAGCAGAAGAGATTCGTGGTGCCTCGCAGCTTCCCCTTTTGCGAGTACGCCCCGTGCGCAATCGCGCGGACGAGGCCTTCCTCAGCCGTCAGCAGGACGACCCCTTTGTGTATCTCGCCGATCCTGCTGTTCTTCAGGACGATCGCCTCCGTTGCGTGCGTCCGAGTCATCCGCCACCGGTCCTGCTTGACTCCGCCTCGTTCGGCTCCATACCCTAATTATACATTACTCTCGGAAGAAGGAGCTCCATGGACACTCAGAATCAGCGGATGATCATACCCGCCGACAGTATCCTCCCGAACCGCCTCGTGATCATCCCACTGTCCGGAAAGCCGATGTTCCCCGGCGTCTTCACGCCGGTCATGATCCGCGACCGCAACGACATTGCCGCGATCGAAGAGGCGGTGAACACCAACAGCATGATCGGGCTCGTGCTCACGAAACAACCGGACGACGAGAACCCGAGCGGAGACGATCTCCACGACGTCGGCACCGCGGCGAAGATCGCGAAGCGCATAAACCTGCCGGACGGAGGCTACAACATCTTCATCTCCACGGTGAAGCGGTTCCGCATGAAGAAGATCCTCAAGAACGCGACGCCGATCGTCGCGGCCGTGGAACATCTCGAAGACCAGAACGATACGAGCAACGAGGTAAAGGCGCTCACCCGGAGCCTGATCAGCGAGATGAAGCAGATCAGCGAGAACAACAACCTCTTCAGCGAGGAAATGCGCCTGAACATGGTGAACATCGACCATCCCGGCAAGATCGCCGACTTCATCACCAGTATCCTCAATATCGACCGTGACGAGCAGCAGCAAGTTCTCGAGACGCTCGACGTGTACGAGCGGATGGAGCTCGTCCTGATG
>SLST01000279.1 GCA_007130265.1 Spirochaetales bacterium | reverse complement strand
TGTGGAGGGCGATCGATCGCTTCACGCCGGAGGAGCGGTACGCTGTCGTTCCCTACGAGGCGCACTACGGCGTGCTCGAGGAGATGTTCAACGTCCGGTTCGAGTTCACCGACGTTCCGCAGCAGGCCGCGAACGAGACGCTGAACATCATGGTTGCGACGAACGACCTGCCCGATCTCGTCTACTCATGGAGTCACATGGACAAGTCGTTCCTCGATCCGGCGCTGCTCTACGCGGACGGCCAGATCTACGCGCTCGACCAGTTCAGCGACTACATAGGAGACTACCTCGCGGTACTCGACGAGTTCCCGGCGATCCGTAAGGGCGTCACCAGCGACGACGGAGATCTGCTCTACTTCGCCGAGCCGAACATCTATCTCGAGAGCGCGTTCTCCGGCGGTCCGATGCTTCGCAAGGACTGGCTCGACAAGCTCGGGCTCGACATTCCCGACACCTACCAGGATTGGCTCGACGTTTTCGAGGCGTTCAAGACGCAGGATCCGAACGAGACAGGCCAGGACGACACGATTCCGTACGTGGGCGCCTGGGGCACGCTGCGCGTGCTCGCGAACACGCTCGGGGTGACGAACGAGTTCCAGATGGACGGCGGACCGAACGGCACGGTCGTGTACGGCCCGCTCTTGCCGGGGTACCGTGAACGTCTCATGTTCATGCGCGAGATCGTGCAGAACGGCTACATCAACGCCGACTACATGAGTTTCACCGGCGCAATCCGCGACGAAGCCGCGGCGCAGGGAGTGATGGGAGCGACCTTCACCGGAATCGGACAGATGGACCGGTGGAACCTCTCCATGGAGCAGTCCGGGCTCTACCCGGATCACCTGATCTGGGCAGTCGCGTACCCGCGCGGGCTCGACGGCAACCGGCACTTTGACCGCGGCATGATCACCAAGTCCGCGACCGACGCGGCGTTCATGATCGCTCGAACTGCACCGGAACCGGCGCGAATCGCGCAGATTGCCAACTACTTCTATACCGAAGAGGGGCGCCTGCTGACGACCTTCGGGGTCGAGGGGATTACCTACGAGATGATCGACGGCTTCCCCGTGTACACAGACCTCATTATGCGCAATCCCCAGGGACTGACGCCGTTCGACGCACGTACGAAGTACGTTGGAATCGCGGGAACGCCCAAGCCGGTTGACATCCGGGACGTCGCGCAGTTGTCGCTCTCGACGCCTGCATCGCGGGCTGCGGTCATGAACATTTGGACCGACGTCTTCGAAATCGAACAGAACATGCCCATCCCGCCGGTGCTCATGGCCGACGAAGATGCTCAGGAGTTCGCCGACATCATGGCCGACCTTCAGACCTATGTCGACACCGAGAGCTCGAGGATGGTCGAGGGGCTCGCGAGCATTGAGGATGAGTTCGAGAACTTCCAGGCGACCGTGCGCCGCATGGGCGCAGAGCGCGCGCTCGAGCTCATGCAGACCGCGGTGGAGGCGTGGCAGCAGCGCGGCGGACCGTATGTGTACAACATGGAGCGTGCGGAAATCGACTGGAGCAACCTGCCGATGCTCTCTGACCAGGGTGCCGACCTCGTTGATCCGTCAATGGTCTCCCCGGTGAGGAACTGACGGTTTCGAACCAATTGGTTTTCTACCTGGTGTTCCGGCTCGGGCCGGAACACCATCCTTAGAGCAACGGAGCGTTTTCTGTGTATGTGAAGCCGGGTACTTTAGACGGTAACGATGGCACGCCGCTTCTTCTGCATCGTAAGCCGACTCTGAGAGCGTATCTCGCGAAGTACTGGATACTCTATGCCCTGCTCGTGCCGGTGCTGGCCTATTTCGTCATCTTCCACTACATACCCATGTACGGCGTTGTTATTGCCTGGAAGCGATACAGTCCGTCGCTCGGCATCGTGGGAAGCCCATGGGTCGGCTGGCGTCACTTTGAGTCGTTCTTCGGCAGCGTCTACTTCTGGCGGATCCTCCGGAACACGCTCCTGATCAACTTCTATTCTGTCGTGTTCGGATTCCCCATCCCCATCATCTTCGCGCTCATGCTCAACGAGCTGCGGAACATCGCCTTCAAGCGGACCGTCCAGACGATCAGCTACCTGCCGCACTTCATCTCAACGGTCGTCGTCGTCGGGATGGTCTACGATTTTCTCAACCCGAATCACGGAATCATCACGATGCTGCTCTCGTCCGTGTTCGGCCTCGAGCCACGGGTATGGCTCAACCAGCCCGGAGCATTCCGACCCATCTATGTTGCCTCCGAAATCTGGCAGCGCATGGGATGGAGTGCGATCATCTACATCGCAGCGCTCTCATCCATCGATCCTGAGCTGTACGAGGCAGCGACAATAGACGGAGCGGGAACGCTGCGGAAGATGTGGAGTATCACACTCGTCGGGATTCTTCCGACGATCGTAATCATGTTCATCCTGCGGATCGGACAGCTGCTGAACATAGGAGTGGAGAAGGTCATCCTGCTGTACAATCCGCTGACGTACGAGACGGGTGACGTGATCTCGAGCTTCGTGTACCGCCGGGGCTTCCAGGAGCGCCCCAATCAGTCGTTTGCGACCGCTGTCGATCTGTTCAATCAGTTCATAAATCTGATGTTTCTCGTAGGCGCCAATTTCATGTCACGGCGTTTGACCGAGACGAGTCTCTGGTGAGGGGTAACTGAATGGTACAGCGCAAATCACCTGGAGACGCCGCGATTCACGGGTTCATCATCGCATCCATGATCTTCGTCGTCGTCGTGACGCTCTACCCGTTCTACTACGTCGCAATCTCCTCCATCTCGGACGCATTCGAGCTGTCGCGCAGACGAGGCTTCCTGCTCCTGCCGCAGGGCTTCAGCCTTGCTGCGTACCGTGAAGTGTTTCGCTATCAGCTCCTGTGGCGGGCCTACGGCAACACCGTGATCTACGTGACCGGCGGAACCGCGATCAACATGACGTTGACGATGTTCGCGGCCTTCGCCCTGTCGCGGCGTGGTCTCAAAGGCGCGAGCATCATCATGAAGCTCATGGTGTTCACCATGTTCTTCAAGGGCGGTATCGTTCCGCTCTACATCGTCGTAGCCAACCTGGACCTCGTGAATACGCGCTGGGCGATGATGCTGCCACGGGCGGTGAACGTCTACAATTTCATCATCCTTCGTACCGCGTTTCAGGCGGTGCCTACCGAGATGGAGGAGGCGGTGACGATCGACGGGGGGAACTTCTGGCACGTGTTCCGGCACGTCGTCGTGCCGCTCGCCAAGCCGTCAATCATGGTCATCGGGCTCTACTACGCGGTTGAACACTGGAACGTGTTCTTCCATGCGCTACTCTTCCTGCGAAGCACGCGAGTCTATCCGCTCCAGATGGTGCTGCGCAACATTCTCATCCATCACGGGGGAGATCAGCTGGCAGGCGACGATACGTTTGCCAGTCAGTATCTCGCGCAGACCGTCAAGTACGCGGTGATCATGGTCGCTACGATCCCCATCATGATGATCTATCCGTTCATCCAGCGGTACTTCGTCAAGGGCGTGATGATCGGTTCGCTGAAGGGATAGGGTCGAACGTGTCGCCGCGGATGACGGTACACATGATCGGCAACGCTCACCTCGATCCGGTCTGGTTCTGGCGATGGCCTGCCGGCGTCGCGGAGGTGCTGCTAACCTGCCGTGCAGCGGCCGACCTGCTCGAGGAATACCCGCAGTTCATCTTCACCCGAAGCGATGTCTGGGTCTACGAGCAGATAGCGGCGCTTGATCCGACGCTGTTCGCCCGGATCAAGCGACTCGCCGCGGAGGGGCGCTGGGATGTCGCCGGCGGCTGGTACGTGCAACCCGACTGCAACCTGCCGACCGGAGAGTCGTTCCGGCGGCACATGGATCTCGGGCGCGACCACCACCAGCGCCATTTCGGCGCATGTCCCACCGTGGGCTACAACGTGGACAGCTTCGGCCACGCGGCGACACTTCCATCGCTCCTGCGCGAGTACGGCTACGACAGCTACGTCTTCATGCGGCCCGGTCCGCACGAGAAGGAGCTGCCCGGGAACCTCTTCAGGTGGCGGTCACCCGACGGCAGCGAGGTGATTGCCTGGCGGATCTTCGAGCGGTACAACGTCGACACACCGGAGATGATGTCCGACTACATCACGAGGCTCGTATCCGAATGCAGGACCGAAGGCGTCGAGCACGTGATGTGCTTCTACGGCGTGGGTAACCATGGAGGCGGACCGACGCGGCGGATGATCGAGTGGATCGTCGCCAATGCGAGCGCGATCCCCGGGTGCGAGCTTCGTTTTTCAAGCCCGCAACGTTTCTTCGAGGAGGTGCGCCCACATGCCGGCGCCCTGCCGGTGGTCGAGGACGAGCTGCAGATGCACGCGATTGGATGCTACAGCGTGGAGCGCGAGGTGAAGGCGCAGGTGCGCCGGGCCGAGCATCTCGCGCTGGTCGCGGAGCGTACGATCTCGCGATTCCCCGACGACGCCCCTGACCACGCCGAAACACTGGTTCACAGGGCATGGCGTCGAATACTGTTCAACCAGTTTCACGACATCTTCGACGGCACGAGCGTGCCTGATGCGTATGTCGACGCGCGCGACCAGCTCGGTGAGTCGGCGAGCAGCTTGAACGAGCTCGTTCACTCGACGCTCTACCGCGCGCTGCTGCGAAGCGCCCCGGACGGGCTTCATCGCCTCATGGTCTACAATCCCTCCCGGGTCGACTTCGCCGGCCACATCGCCCATGAGCCGTGGCTCGACTGGCGGCTCTTCAGCGGAGAGCTCACCGGCCCGGACGACGAGCCGGTGCCGTACCAGGTCGTGCAGCAGCCGTCGGTCTCCGGCTCCAAGCGAATGATCCTCTGGAAGGCTGTCGTGCCGGCGACCGAGCTCGTCTCGTACCGGCTGCGGCATTCAGCGAAGCCTGCCGCTCACGGTAACGATGACATCCGGATTGACGGGAGGCGCGTCGAGAACCGACACTGGCGGGTGGAGGCCGACGCCGGGTCACCGGTCCTCTCGTTGAGACCCGCCGGTGACGGACGACATCCCCTGATGCCGCTCACCGTTGGTATCGACTTCATCGATGACCCGAGCGATACCTGGTCGCACGACATAACCGGGTTCTCTCGCGTGGCGCGCGAGCAATGCAGGCTCTCCCGGACAGCGGTGCTGGAGGACGGTCCGATCCGCGCGGTGCTGCGCGGCGACGGTGTATGCGGGCGCAGCGACATCGCGGTCTGGGTCACCCTGTACAGCGATTCGCCGGTTGCTGAGATCGGCGTGTCGGTGACGTGGGCTGAACGACTCACACTCGCTAAGCTCGTCTTCGGCTTCGGCGGTAAGGTGACGTCGCGAATCGACGGTGTCCCTGCGGGCAGACTCGAACGTCGGCAGAACGGCTACGAGTATCCGGTGGTCGACTCCACGATCGTGGCCGGTGAGGGCGGGCGCCGCTGCGCAATCGTGGGGCCCGACGCGTTCGGGATCGACGGTACCGGCAATTCGGTACGCTACACGCTCCTGCGCTCTCCTGCGTACGCGTGGCAGGGGAAGAACGGCGGAGTGAAGGCGGAGGAGCCTCACCGCTGGACAGACCGGGGCGAGCACCGATTCCGGTTCTTCGTGCGGTTGGACGCGGACGACCGCGAGTGCGACCGCATTGCCGCCGGAGCCCACGAGCCGCCCTTCGTGACCGACTGGACGATCGGCATGAAGAGCGAACGGGGAGAAGGGACGTTCGTCGCGCCGTGGGAGTGAGCCGTCGCTACACGTGGAACCGGTTCTCCAGCGCCCACAGACGGGCCTCACCGGTGGTCAGCGCCTCATGGACCATGAGCCGTTCCTTCTGGCTGTCTCGCACGCGCTGCGACATCGCCGGCAGATCGACTCGCCGGTCGACTTCCGCCGCCATCGCTTCGCGCACGGCCGAATGCGCCGGGTCAGTCGCGCAGTTGGTCGTCTCGCACGGGTCTGAGTCGAGATCGAAGAGCAGTGGTGCCTCCCGGTTGACCGCGACGTACTTCCACCGGCCGCGCCGAAGCATGGCGAACGGCTCGATCGGGCCCTCACCGTAATACTCACAGAACGCCTCGTTCTTCCACTCGCCCGGAGCCGACGCGGTGCGGGCGGAAGGTTCGAGCAGACCGCGAAAGCTCTCACCGTCCATGCGATCTACCCACTCCTCTGCGTCCGGCACTCCGGCGAGGTCGAGGAGCGTGGCGCTCAGGTCCACGAGCGATACGACCTCGTCCCGGCGGACGCCTGCCGGAATCGTTGCCGGCCGGCTGATGACGAGAGGCACCCGCACCGCGTTCTCGTGGAAGGTGCGCTTGAACCACATGCCGTGCTCGCCGAGCATCTCTCCGTGGTCGCTCGTCACGATGACGACCGTGTTCTCGCGCATGTCCAGCGCGGCGAGCTCGTTCAGGATCGTGCCCACGGCGTGGTCGAAGTACGAGACCATGCCGTAGTAGCCGCGTCGGGCCCGGCGGATCCGGTCGTCGGAAAGCGGATGCGATCCGACCTCGTGATGCGCCTGGATCCACTGGTCGTACGGGTGCATGTCCGACACCGGCTCAGCCGCCGAGCGTGGCAGCGGGAGATCCGCCCCGTCATACAGGTCCCAGTACGGAGCGGTGATCTCAAAGGGATCGTGAGGGTGCGTGAACGAGGCACAGAGGAAGAGCGGTTTGGCGCGCCGGTTCCCATCCGTCGCGTACGAGCGAAGATACTGGCGGGAGGTGTGCAGGACCTCTTCGTCGTACTCGAGCTGCAGGTTCCACGTGCAGGGCCCCGAATCGGTGATCCGGGACACGCTCGAGCCCGGGTTCGCGTAGACCCCCCGGCTCCAGTCCGGCGTGAGCGTGAACGTGGCCGGGTAGATGTCGGTGAGCAATCGCTTCTCGAATCCGTGAAACTGGTCGGGCCCAATGAAGTGCATCTTCCCCGTGAGCACCGTGTCGTAGCCGCAGCGGCGCAGGTGATGGGCGAAGGTGGGGGTTCCCGCCGCAAGCTCGGAGGCGTTGTCGAACATGTCGATCCGGCCCGCATGCCGACCGGTCATCAGGCACCCTCTCGAGGGAACGCAGAGCGGCGAGTTGCAGTAGCACCGCTCAAAGAGCACGCCCCCGCGGGCCAGGGCGTCGATGTGGGGTGTGCGTACCGTCTCGTTCCCCATCGCGCCAAGGGTGTCGTACGTCCACTGGTCGGCCATGATCAGGACGATGTTCGGCTGTTCGGAGGCCCTGCGCATCATGCCGTCACTCCCCAGAGCGAAAGTCCGCCACCGGCTCACGGCTGAGCTCGAGATGCGTGAAGTTGACCCGGCAGCCTCCCACGAAGGGGGCCTGGGCATGGATGCCGACGAGCAGTTGCGGCGTCGCCTCCATCGCGAAGGTCCGCACGAATCTCCACCGTTGGCCGTCGACGCGGTAATGCATGCCGAAGACGTTCCCTTTGCGGGTGATGCGCAGCCAGATCTCGGCCGGCGCGAGCTCGTTGTTCGCGTCGTCCGACCAGGGATCGGTCACCACCGAGACGGCACTGGTCTCGCCGGTCGGGCTGCGTTCGAGGCAGAGCTTCGCCCACTGCGCCTCGCCTGCGCGTACCGTGACCGCGGCGGCGTCGCCGAACCCGACGAGCTGCGTCTCCGCACGCGTGACGATCGTGAAGTCGCCCTCCACGCTCTTCGCGAGCAGCGCCGCGTTGTCGTTACCTCCGCCGCCGAAGGGACGGTAGAAGTCCGTCTTCTCTTCCGGAACGATCTGCAACCCACGCTCGGAAAACGACCAATCCACCGGCTCCCGAACCCAGGCGAGCCCGTTGCCGAGCGTCTTCCCATTGCATCCCGCGAATAGATTCATGATGTTCCTCTTTCGTCCCACGGCCGTCGATACGACGGAGTGTTGCGGTATCGCTTCATACCGGCCCGGACGGCGATCGTGCGTCCCGGCGGAAGCTCGACCCGCAGCCAGGGACTCTCGTCGGTGTCGCGTCCGTCCACCGACGTGAAAACGTGCTCGCCGAACGCCCCCGCCTGGACGATCACCGAGCGCCCGTGGACCGGGCTGGTGTTCACCAGGGTGAAGCCGACGCTCTGTCCGTCGAGGGCGGTCACGAGCGCGCCCACATCCGCAGGCAGACCCGGCCTGCGTCGATCCGCGTCAAAGTGGCGCAGCGCCACATGCAGCAGACCGCCGTGGTAGACGATCTGCGGGCCGCCGTGGGCGAGCTGGAGGAGCGCCTCGGTGTGGACCGGGTTGTGGTTCTGCCAGTGGTGGACGTCCACCGTCTCCGGGTCGGCATGGTCGTCCCTGATGAGGTCCATCCGGCGCAGGACCTCCGCGTGCTGCGCTTCGAGGATTCGCTCGGGGTAGTCGGGCCTGCGCCCGTCGAGGTAGCAGTACCACGGTCCGAAGTGGATGTCGTCGCCCTTCCCGCGTCCGGGCCGGACTTCGAGCCAGTCGGTGCCCACCTCCGGCAGCGACTCCAGACGCCTGCGATCGCGCTCGTCCTGCGACATGTACCAGATCTGCGACGCGTGATGCGGGGAGAGCGGGCGGTAGGAAGTCCACCCCTCGTCGGTATGCCGGTGAGGAACGAGCAAGCGACCGTCAACGAGCTTGCCGAGGTCGATGATGCGGTCGAGCTGTCCGCGAGGGATGTCGAGGTAGGAGAGATCTCCCGTCAGGAGCGACGCGTTCATCGCGGCGATCGTGAGCGGCTCGATGATCGACATGAACCCGTGCGGCCAGCGCCAGCCGTAGTAGCCGCCCCACCACTTGCCGTCCATCGTCTCGCCGATCTCGCCGGAAGGCCCCACGTTGTCGGGACATATGCCGTCGTTTCGCGCGATGCGCTCGGCCCACGCCTCGAGGTAGTCGACGACCCAGGCGCGGTACTTCGGCTCACCGGTCAGAATCGAGGCGTGGGTGATGAGGCTCGTCGAGGTGAGGTTGAGCGGCACGTCACAACGCATCTGCCTGCGGTTAAGCGAATCGAGGATGACCGAATAGACCCGATCGTCGTTCCAGTCGGCCTTCTCGACCGTCTCGTCGACCCCCTTCCACGCTTCGGTTCGAGTCGGCACGTCAAGGTCGTCAAAGGGCGCCGGGTATTCGGCGAGCACCGCGCGGTGGGTCTCCCAGTCCTCGAACGAGTTCTTGAAGCGCGGTCCGCGGCTCCCGGTGATCGGCGAGCGGATCATCCTCGTCGCCGCGTCCCAGTTGTCCACCTCAGGGTCCTCCCCGGTGTAGAACGAGGCGAACCGCAGCGCGCGAGACCGGTCGGGTTCGCTCAGCGGGTCTGCAAGCCCGAAGTAGTAGAAATAGATCGACGACTCCCCGTGGTGCATCCAGTCGTAGTAGGCGTCGAACTCGCGGTAGATCTGTCCGTACGACGTGAACTGCTTCGTGACCGCATTCCAGTAGAAGCGGGAGAGATCGTGAATCTGATCCGATCCTCCAATCGCGTAGAAGAGCGGCCAGTTATGATAGCTCTCGTACCCGTCATCTGATCCGTCCATTCCGGGCCAGCGATCACGCCAGATGAAGCTGCCGTCCGCGCGAGTGTAGCGTCGCGCGTAGACGGGAGCCGCCTCGTTCATCACGTCGATCAGGTGGCGTTCACGGATCGCCCAGTCGGGAATGGGGTCCGGAGACCCGGCGCGCAGGTTCGTCATGGATATCCTCCGTCTCGTCCGCGCATTATACGCGTGAGAGCGCGTTGCGATAAGGGCCGTCGGTTGTCGGTGCGGTTGTCTCGATCCGGCAGGGACTCTATATTTGCTGCGTGTCCGAACAGAAGAAAATGCGACTGAAGCTGATTTCGTGCGAGGTATTCGCCCGCGAGCTCTCCTACAGCGCGGCGGTTTCGCCGCACGTCGTGGATATTGAGTTCACGGAGAAGGCGGCGCATGACCGCAGCGCCTTTCTGCGTGATCTCATCCAGTCAAAGATTGACGCCGCTGAGGACGGCAACGTGCAGTACGACGCGATTATCCTCGGGTTCGGATTGTGCGGAAACTCGACCGCAGGAATCAGGACGCGACGGCTGCCGCTCGTCGTGCCGCGCGCCCACGATTGCTGCACGCTCTTTCTCGGTTCGAAGGAATCGTTCAAGGAACACTTCTCGGAGAACCCGAGTACGCCGTTCAGCTCGGCCGGGTATCTCGAGCGGGGAGATGGCGACGACTATCTACGCGAATCGACGATGTCCGAGACGCTCGGGCTCAACCGCAGCTACGAAGAGTACGTCGAGATGTACGGCGAGGAGAACGCGAAGTTCATCATGGAGACGCTCAACCCGCCGGAGCTCGACGAGAAGAATCACCGCGTCGTGTTCATCGACGTGCCGCAGCTCTCGCACCTCGGGTACGCCGAGAAGTGCCGCAAGCTCGCCGAGGCCGAGGGAAAGGAGTTCGTCGTGATTCGCGGGGATATCCGTCTCTTCCTCAAGCTCACCGCCGGTGAGTGGGACGACGAGGACTTCCTCGTGCTCGATCCGGGCGAGCCCATAGAGCCGTGCTATGACTGGGATCGGATCATCCGGGCCGGGAAGCAGAGCGGCTGACCTGATCGGTGACCGCACGGTCTGCGATGCACGTGTGCATGTCCACCGGCGGCTCTCTTCGGTGCCCGTCGACGCCGGGCAGCTCGTCGCTGCCGCGAACGAGCGCGGGATCAGCGTGGACGTGCCCCACGCGCACGACGAGACGGTCATCTGCTCGTACACCGCGGTCCGGCCCGAATCTGCCGCTGATCGAGTCGCCTGTCGAGTAGCCCTCTGCGACGAAGCGATCGGCCGGTTCGGGATCCCGCCCTGCGAGGCGCCGCTACTACTTGACCGGACGAGAATCTCCCGCTATATTTTGAGTAATCAAAGTTAGGCCTATGAAGCACCATAGTAAGGAGACTGTATGACACGACGATTCACGACCATCGCGGTTCTGGTTCTTCTTGGCTCGATCCTCGCCTATGCCGGCGGTCGCTCCGAACCGGCCGACCGTCTGCTCGAGTACCCGATCGATGTCGTGGCGACGACGGGGATGATCGGCGATATCGTACCTCAGGTGGCCGGCGAGTACGCGCGGGTTCATGTGTTGATGGGAGAAGAGGTGGACCCGCACCTCTACCGGCCTACGCGCGCGGACATCGCGCGGATGCAGCGTGCCGACATCGTCTTCTACAACGGGTTGTACCTCGAGGGACGCATGGGCGACACCCTCGCGCAGCTTTCGCGCACCCGACCGGTCTTCCCGGTCGCGGAGCTCGCAGTCGCCGGGCTCGCGGCGGACGGCATCGACGAGCAGTCGGTGCTGCTCGATGACGAGGAGTACGACGGAACCTTCGACCCGCATCTGTGGATGGACGTGTCCCTGTGGATGCGGGTGGTCGATGTCGTCAGGGATGCGCTCGCAGAGCTCGATCCACCGAACGCGGAGACCTATCGTGAGAATGCGACCGTCTATCGCGAGGAGCTTGCGGAGCTCGATAGGTACGTCCGCGAGATCGTCGCGACGATCCCCGAAGAACGGCGTGTACTGGTGACGGCGCACGACGCCTTCGGGTACTTCGGGGCGGCGTACGAAGTCGAGGTGCTCGGCGTGCAGGGGATCTCGACCGAGTCGGAGGCCGGCCTCGAGGACATCAACGCGCTCGTGAGATTCCTTGTCGACCGAGGCGTGAATGCCGTCTTTGCCGAGACGACCGTTCCGGACCGGGCGCTCTCCGCGGTAATCGAAGGCGCCGCGGCACGCGACCATCGGGTTGTCGTCGGGGGAAACCTCTTCTCGGACGCGATGGGCCCGGCGGGTAGCTGGGAAGGCACCTACATGGGGATGATCGACCACAACGCGACGACGATCGTTCGTGCGCTCGGCGGCAGTGCACCGGAGCGGGGGTTCACGGGTAGACTCTCAGGCGGCGACGGGAGATAGTTGCCCATGCAGCACGATGCGCCGGCGCTCCACATTCGCGACCTGACGGTAGCCTATCACCGTAAGCCGGTGCTCTGGGACGTGGACCTCGACGTCCCGCCCTCGGTCGTCGCCGGCATCGTGGGGCCGAACGGCGCCGGGAAAAGTACGCTCATCAAAGCCGTGCTCGACCTCGTTCCCCGCACCTCGGGCGTGGTCGAGATCTTCGGGCGCCCGTACCGGCGCCAGCGGCGGCTGGTGGGGTACGTGCCGCAGCGGGAGACGGTGGACTGGGACTATCCCATAAACGCGCTCGAACTCGTCGCGATGGGCCTCTACCGGATCATCGGCTGGTGCAAACCGGTCACCGCCGCGTACCGCACGCGTGCGCTCGAGGCGCTCGAGGAGGTCGGAATGGCCGACCTCGCCCAACGGCAGATCAGCCGGCTCTCAGGCGGTCAGCAGCAACGGATCTTCCTCGCCCGTGCACTCGTGCAGGATGCCGACGTCTATTTCATGGACGAGCCCTTCGCCGGGGTCGACGCAGGTACCGAGAAGGCGATCATCGCGATCCTGCAGCGGCTCCGTGAGAAGGGCAAGACCGTCTTCGTCGTCCATCACGACCTCGAGACCGTCCGCGAGTACTTCGACTACCTGGTGATGCTCAACATGCGGGTCGTGGCCGCCGGCCCTACTCGCGATGTCTTCACGTCCGAGAACCTCAAGCGAACGTACGGAGGACGGCTGACCCTGCTCGATCGGGCTGTAGACGCCATCGGAGGGTCGAGCTCGTGACGATCGAACGGCTCGTGCGGGTGCTCACGCTCGCCGACTACAATACCCGCGTGGTGATGTTCGGAACCGTGATGCTCGGCGTCGCCGGGGGAGTGATCGGGACCTTCCTGCTGCTGCGGCGCCGCGCTCTGCTCGCTGATGCCGTCAGCCACGCGGCGCTCCCGGGCGTGGCCGGGGCATTTCTGCTCGCCGTCGCCATGGGGGCCGACGGCCGTAGCCTTCCGGTGCTCCTCGCGGGGGCGCTCGTCTCGGGTCTGCTGGGTATGGGGTGCGTGATGCTCATAACCCGGTTCACCCGGCTCTCGCAGGATGCCGCGCTCGGTATCGTGCTGAGCGTCTTCTTCGGGTTCGGCGCAGCATTGCTCGGAATCGTGCAGAAGATGCGCGGTGCGCAGGCAGCCGGTCTCAACTCCTTCATCTATGGCTCGGCGGCTTCGATGATCAGAACCGACGCCGTTCTGATCGGGCTCGCGGCAGCCGTCGTCGTCGTCCTCGCGACGCTTCTGTTCAAGGAGTTTCGCCTGCTCACCTTCGACCCGGCATTCGCCGCCGGTGACGGCTGGCCGGTGGGCCGACTCGATCTCGTGCTCATGTCGCTCGTCGTTGCGATTACGGTGCTCGGGCTCCAGGCGGTGGGCATCGTGCTCGTCATCGCGATTCTGATCGTGCCGGCGGCCGCGGCCCGCTTCTGGACTGAGAGCCTTCGTGTCATGGTGCTGGTCGCGGCGCTTGTCGGTGCGGTCGGGTCGTACGTGGGAACGGCCGTCAGCGCGCTCGCGCCGCGTCTGCCCGCCGGCGCGGTGATCGTTACTTCGCTGGGAGTGCTCTTTGTCGTCAGCTTGCTCTTCGGCGCCGGTCGGGGCGTGGTTCATGCGATGGTCATTCGAACCCGCGTGATCCGAAAGACGGTCAGGCAGAACCTCCTGCGCGTGTTGTACGAGTGTGAGGAATCCGGGATGGACCACGACGCCGACGAACAGCTGAGATACCTCTCCGCGTCGCGTCGATGGACCGTCCGAAGGCTGCAGACGGTGTTGCGCAGGCTCGCGCGCGAGCAGCTCGTGTACCGTGTGCCGGGCGGACCGTGGCGGCTGACGCGGTCCGGGCGGTACGAGGCGATGCGTATCACGAGGAACCATCGGCTGTGGGAGGTCTACCTGCTCGAGTATGCGGATACCGCCGCGGCTCATGTCGATCAGGGGGCCGACCATATTGAGCACGTACTCGGTGACGCCCTGGTGGCCGAGCTCGAGGAGGCCGTTCCCAGGTTCGGCAAGACGCTGCCTCAGAGCCCGCACACGCTCGTGCGGGACGAGCCGGGGGGCAGCTCGTGATCTGGACGTCACTCGACTCATGGATCGTGGTCGCGGCTGCTCTTGCCGGCGCATCTGCAGCCCTTGTTGGGGCATTTCTCGTGCTCGAGAAGATGAGTATGATGGGCGATGCGATCAGTCACGCCGTGCTTCCCGGCATCGCGATCGCCTTCATCCTGACCGGGAGCAGGGTAGGCGGTTCAATCCTCGTGGGGGCCACGGCCTTCGGGGTCCTGACCGCGATGCTCGTGCATGTGGTGCGCCGGTACGGACGTCTTGACGACGGCGCCGCCATGGGCGTGGTCTTCACCGTGCTGTTTGCCCTCGGGCTGATTCTCATCGAGCAGGCCGCCCGCCACGTCGATATCCATCCGGATCACGTGCTGTTCGGTTCGGTGGAGCTCGTGCCGCTCATCGTGGTAGAGATCGGATCGATGGTGATCCCGCGCGGGGTCGTCGTGCTCTCCGTCGTGCTCCTTGTCGACCTGGTGGTCGTGATCCTCTTCTTCAAGGAGCTGCGCCTCGTGACCTTCGACCCGGCGCTCGCGACGACGCTCGGGATCAGCGCAACGGGGATGCACTACCTGCTGATGACGCTCGTGGCGTTGACCACGGTCGCCGCCTTCGAGGTCGTCGGCAGCATTCTGGTCATTGCGATGCTTGTCGTGCCCGGGGCGATTGCGCATCTACTAACTCGTCGGCTTGCACCTTTTCTTCTGGTCAGTGTGGGTTCGGCGATCCTTGCCGCCGTCGTCGGGCACCTGGCGGCCATCACCATTCCGCCGCGATTCGGCTTCGAGGACACGAATACCGCCGGTGCGATGGCGACGATGCTGGGCCTGTTCTTCTTCACGGCGCTGCTCGCGGCGCCGGAGCGCGGGCTCGTCACACGGGTGTGGTCGATGCTCTCATCGCGGATGGTCGTGCGCACGCAGGACATCCTCGGGCTCCTTGCTCGGGCCTCCGAGCACCCCGACGGCGACGGCCTCTCTGCGAGCGAGCTGCGCACCGTGCACCGCTCGCCGTTCACCGTGCGGGCAACGGGTCTGCGTGTAGGGCTCATCCTGTTGCGGGTACGTGGACTCGTCCGCTCGGAAGGCGGCCGGTTCCGCCTGACGGACTCGGGCAGAAGCGCGGCAGTGCGCGTCCTGCGGGTGCATCGCCTCTGGGAACGGTTCTTCCACGACGTGGGCAAGGTAGGGCTCGTCGACCTTCACCCGGCAGCCGACTACCTCGAGCACTATACCGACGCCGAGCTCCGCGACGAGCTCGAGAAGGAGTTCGCCGGAAGCGATACCGACCCGCGCGGCAATCCCTTGCCGTGACCGGAGGCACGGGGATCAGTGGCGGAGCCTACCGTGGTCGTGCCCTCGCTTCATTCACGTACGCCCTCATCGCGTTCTTCGCGTCCCGCAGCCCGAAGCTCCTGACCGCGAAGCGCAACCCTGTCACGCGCCTGCCAAAGACGACGTGGTTGAAGTAGCGGACGTAGACGTACTCGTCACCGTCGACGACGAGTCGCTCGAGATACCACGAGCCGTAGATATCGGCAACCAGGTCGTCATAGGTCTCGTTCATCCTGAATACGAGGGCGAACCGGTCGTCGTCGAGCTGCATGACCACGTGGCGGTTTTCGAACGCATAGTCGACGTTGAAGAAGAGGAATCCGAACGAGAGCTCGACGTGCTGAAGCCACTCGAGCCGGTCTTCGTCAACCTGCCGAGCCTCGCTGCTGTCAACGTGGGGCACGAAATCCTCGTGGCTGTCGAGATCGGCGATCGTCTCCGCGAGGCTCGCGAAGCTGACCCGGTAGACGCCGTGCACGTCGCTCGACACCGCCATGAACGCGTCGTCGCCCGGATCGGCGTCGATCTCGAAGCCGATCTCAGATGGATCGTCAACGAGCGCGACGGCGTCCGCGTCCTGCGGGATGAGGAGCGTCCGGCGTTCGGCCAGCTCGAGCCACGCGTGGAAGGAGCCTGACTCTTCAGGCGCTGCCGTAGCCGCTGCCGCGACAAGAATCGCTCCGGCAAGGATCAGGCTCCGAGTCTTCGGGAGCCGGGGTGAGTTCGTTTCGGTGTGGGCACGGTGTTCTATCGCGGTAAACATCTCCGTCCGTTCCGCCATGGAAGGCAACCTACCGATGCCGGTCAACCGGGGCCGGCAGGCCGACTTCGTAGAAGAGAATGCTCGCGGCGCAGGCGAGATTCAGCGAGTCCACCCGACCGGACAGCGGGATCGCCACCGTCTCGTCGACCACCTCTCTGAGGTTCACCGAGAGCCCGGTCGCCTCGTTCCCGAATACCATCACGAGCGGAGGCGAAAGCGCCGCATCGCCTATCGCGGTGGCGCCAGCCGAGTCGGTCCCCACTACCCGTGCCGGAGGATCGCCGGTTCGCACCTCGTCGAACCACGCGACGAGCCGGTGTACCGACGGCTCGTGGATGACCGGCGTTGAGAAGCAGGCGCCGAGGCTCGCACGAATGACTCTCGGGTCGTAGATGTCCACGCCGTGACCGGTGGTGACAACCGCGGTTACACCCAGGGCGTCCGCGGACCGGATCAGCGAGCCGAGGTTCCCGGGATTCGCCGGCCGATCCACTATCGCCACGGCGAGGCGCCGGCCGGGTTCGATCTCCGTGAGCTCGCGTCCCGGCCGTGCGGCGAGGACGATCAGCTCGGACGGCTCGGACCGCTGCGAGAGCCGCTGCATGAGATCCGGAGCGAGCTCGTAGCCGGTTTCCGGCGAGAGCCGCTCGATCGTGTCCACCGCCCAATCGGACAGCCGGGCGTTCCGCGCGTAGGCGACCGCGTGGGTGTCCGGATCCGCGTCCGCAAGCGCGTTGATCGGCGCGACCCCTTCCACGAAGATGACCCCTCGTTTGGCCCGCTTCTGCCGATTGTCCCGCAGAGAAACGAGCACCTGGAAGACGTCGTTTTCGGTTGAGACGCGCTGCACCTTCATGCGTTGCGATCATAGCGGTCTCGGCGCCGGCCGTCGACCGGTGCCGTCGACCTGTCCGAGAGGGCGTTGATTGCCCTGTGAACCTGTGCTATCCTGTCAGCATTCATCCCATGATCTCGGGGGCATTTCAGTGAAACGGAGACGTTGTTTGGCTATTCTCGCCGCTGCTGCGATCGCGCTGCTCGCTGCCTGCGAGCCTGAACGGGTCGTGATCGAGAGCGGGCCGGCGGGGTTCGCCGGGTACCACGTGGGCTACTCCTGGTCCGGCGAGGCCGGCGGAACCGCATTCGAGGACGCGGGGGCCTACATCGAGACTGTCCTCGAGTTGGACGAAGACGCCAACATTCTTTCCGCGAAGATGCGCTACTGGCAGCGCGTGGACGGCTTCTGGACGACGCGGCAGAGCGGAAACGCGCTGGTGACGGTTGACTTCTCGGTAGATCCCACCCCGGCAACGCTGAGCAGTCCCTTCGTTGCGGGCGACTCGATGTTCTCGATCTACACGGTGAGCGTGATGTCGCTGTACGCGGTCGCCGTCGACGAGGACGGTACCGCGGCCGTTACCGTGGTCGAGCCGCTGACCCGATATCGCTTCGAGATGAAGTTTCCTCCCGGATTCGACTTTCGGGCGCAGATGAACGAGCTCACCCTCGGCAGTGGTCTGGTGGTGCCGACTCAGCGGACGGCCGGAGGGGCATTTCTCTCTCCGTCGAGCTGGGACGAGCTTGCCGACCGGCACATCCTCGACCTGCACGAGTACTCCCACGTTCTGAACGATGTCGGCGTTTTCGCTGGTATCGACGACCGCTCGAGCGTCCGCAACTTTCTCACCTCGATGGGGGTGGAGTTCGACGGCGATCGCCCGGCGGCCATGGCGCCGCGATACGGCTATTTCGGCCTGGGCGGGTGGAAGGGAAACTACGACGCCATCGCGAGCTACCTCGTGGGTAGAAATGCGCGCACCGTGACGTCGCTCGTCGACTGGTCGCCCGACCGCTACCGCGATGCGATCAACGAGCTCAATCAGTTCGGAGTCGACGTTCCGACCGGCGCGACGCGAACCGTACAGGACTCAGCCGACGGCATCTCCGGCGCCACAGTGCGCATGTCGCGGGAGTCGGCCTCCTATCAGCGGGCCCTCGTCGACGCGGGGGTCCTCTCGGAGGACGATGTGATCGTCGGCAGATTCTGATGAGCGATCGTGTCAAGAGATTCCCGATTGGAGGAACGCACCTTCCCGAAGAGAAGGGGCTGACTTCCGAGTCTCCCATCGTCTCCATGCCGCCACCGGCGGAGATCCTTGTGCCGCTCAAGCAGCATATAGGCCTGCCGGTGCGTCCCGCCGTGGCGGTGGGCGATCGGGTCCGTCCCGGGAGTCTGATAGGTCATGAGGCGGACGGGCTGCGTGCGAAGGTGCACTCGAGCGTTAACGGCGAGGTGGTGGATCTCACGGTCGCCGCGCTTCCCGACGGAAGCACGGTACCGGCGGTCCGCATACGAGTGGATCGTGAGTCGGATGAGCCTGCGCAGACGCTCGAGCCGATTGACACGGATCTGCTCGACGCAGACGCATACCGCGAGGCGGTCATTGCCCGCGTCGAGGAGGCGGGAATCGTCGGGCTCGGCGGCGCTACCTTTCCCACGCACGTGAAGCTCGCCGCATCCGACCCGATCGACACCGTGATTGTCAACGGCGCCGAATGCGAGCCGTACATAACCGTCGACGATCGGTTGATGCAGGAAGAGGCGGAGAAGGTGTTTCGCGGACTGGAGATCGTCCGCAGGACCGTTGGCGCCGAAGTTGGGTTCGTCGCGTGTGAGATCAACAAACCGGTGGCCCTGAAGCGGCTGCGCGAGGTCGCCGCGGGCTTTCCCAACATCTCCGCGCAGGCGCTCGATACTCGCTACCCTCACGGGGCGGAGAAGCACCTGATCAAGGCAGTGCTCAATCGCGAGGTTCCCACGCGGGCCCTGCCCGGCGCCGTGGGCGTGCTCGTCAACAACGTCCAGACCGTCTGTGCGATTGCCGACGCCGTTGACCGAGGCCGGGTACTTTCCGAACGGGTTGTCACGGTGAGCGGGCACGGCGTGACAACACCACGGAACCTGCGGGTGCCGCTCGGCGCCGCGGTCTCCGACCTCATCGCCTTCTGTGACGGCCCCGCGGTTGACGAGCCCGCGATCATCGTGGGGGGGCCGATGACGGGGATGCGGGTGACCGACCTGGCGATTCCCGTTACCAAGGCAACGAGCGGCGTCATCCTGCTTACAGAATCCGAGTACCGCGGAAGCCGGCACATGGCCTGTATCCGGTGCGGGCGATGCGTGGAAGTGTGCCCCATGTACCTTCCTCCGAACCGCATGACCGCGTACATCAACAATGACATGCTCGAGGACGCCATCGCCGCGGGACTCGACGCGTGCATCCTCTGTGGTGCCTGCCAGTTCGTCTGTCCGTCGAAGCGTCCGCTTCTCGAGTGGATCAACCACGGCAAGGCGGCCATGGCCGCGAAACGACGACGATAGGGGTACGGTGATGAACGAGAACGCAGGACGAGCTGGCCCGCACATCGAGAGCCGTGATTCGGTGCGTCGGAACATGTGGGAGGTATCAGCCGCGCTGGTGCCGGCGATCGCGGCGGCGGCGGTCTTCTTCGGCCCGTACTCACTCTATCTGATCCTTGCCTCGGCCGTCACGGCCGCGATCATCGAGCGCCCGTTCACCCCCGGCGGTTTCTCCCTGAAGCACCCGCTCGGCGACGGGAGCGCATTCCTCGCCGGCCTGCTTTTCGGGCTCACGCTCGCGCCGGGATCGCCGTGGTGGATTCCGCTCTTCGGCGCCGCAATCGTGGTGTTCGTCGGGAAGCAGGCGTTCGGCGGCATCGGTCACAATGTCTTCAACCCCGCGCTGGTTGCAAGGGGTATTCTCCTGCTCGCCTACCCGGCTCTCGTGACCGAATGGCGGGTGCCGCTCGACTACGATGTGGTTACCGCGGCGACACCGCTCGAAGGCGGCGCCGCATCGTATGTCGATCTCTTCCTCGGTAGCATCCCGGGTAGCATCGGCGAGGTGTCCGCCCTTGCGCTCCTCGTTGGCGGCGGCTATCTCTTGGCCCGCGGGTTCGTCGGCTGGCGAATCACGCTCTCCTACCTCGCCGCGGCCGCGGCGACCGCCGTCGCGCTGGGAATCGACCCGCTGTTCACGATCCTCTCGGGGAGCATCATGTTTGCGGCGATCTTCATGGCGACCGACATGGTGACCTCGCCGGTCGGCCGCGATGCGCGGCTGGTGTATGGAATCGGGTGCGGGATTCTGACGGTCCTGATTCGCCACTTCACGGTCTATCCGGAGGGCACCACCTTCGCGGTGCTGCTGATGAACGGGCTCACTCCCCTGATCGACGTCACGGTCGTGAATCCGTTCTTCGGGCAGGCGGAGAAGCGACGCCGACGACTGTTCGCGATCGTCGCCGTGGTCGCTATTGTCGCGGTGGGCGTCGGCGTCGGCTTCGGAGCCTCGTCGCTGTCGAGTTTCGCTGACACCTACTACGTAGACGGCACGGTTCGCCGTGACATGCGTGCCTTCTTCCCGGATGCGCGGTACGCGCTGCAGTATCCCGCGGCTCGCGACAACGTCCACGCAGAGCAGATCTACCACCAACGCGATCCGGCCGGGTACCTCGTGTACTCGTCGGCGCAGGGGTACCGCAGCGAGGTGCGGGTCGTACTCGCACTGGATATGGACGAACGCATCATCGGGCTGCGGGTGGTCGAGCACGACGAGAGTGCCACGCTCGGCTCGCTCGTTCGTCGTCCGTCGTTCCTGAACCAGTTCCTTCGTCGATCGACGGCGGACCCGGCCGCCGTCGTCGACAGGCTTGAGGCGGTGAGCGGGGCTACCGCATCGTCTCGCGCCGTTGCGGCGGCGATCGAACAGGGCCTGCTGTTCCGGACCGAACCGGAGGCGCCGCGGGCGCGACTCGAGCCGACCGCGGACGGCGTCTTTGACGGAACGGGACGAGGCTATGGCGGATCGATTCGGGTACGGGTCACGGTGGAGGATCTGCAGGTCGTATCGATCGACGTGCTTTCGCACTCGGAGACTTCGGACATTGGAGCGCCCGCCCTCGGTCGCATCACAGATTCGGTCCTCGAGGCGCAAAGTCTGGATGTCGATGTGGTTTCCGGGGCAACCGCGTCGAGCCGCGGAGTACTCTCCGCCGTCGCCGACGCGCTTGGGCAATAAGGGGGAGAGCATGGTGAAGGATCAATCGCTTCGAGTCGAGCGGGTCGTACTCCTTGGCATGGT
>SLST01000429.1 GCA_007130265.1 Spirochaetales bacterium | reverse complement strand
TACGGGAGTGGTGGTTCGCAATGAGCCAGTCGTAGAGCCGGGGAGAGACGTTCGCCATCACGCTGCTGTAGCCGGCGGCGCCGGAGCGCAGCGACGGGAGCAGCGTCTGCGTGTTCGCGTTGTAGAGCCGGAGATTCGATCCAGCAAGAATGCGGAGCTTCTCCTCGATCGCCCTCGCGTCGCAGCTCGTGTCCTTCAGGAAGCGGAAGCGTCCGGACTCCAGGCACCACGACAGGCTCTCCGCGCCCACCGTCCGGTGGTACGGCGCCGGCGACTCGCAGATACCGAGTGGGATGTCTTCGGGGATTTGGGCAAGAAGCGCATCGGCCCGCCGGCGCCAGGCCGCGTCGTCCTCTTCGCGCCCGGCCATCGTGCTCGTAAGGAGCACCACTGCGTCCACGCCCGCAGCAGCGATCACCGCCACCTCATCGGCCTGCGCCTCCACGCTTACGGTGAAGTTGCCGCCGGCAATGACGGGAACACGGCCCGCAGCCGCACCCACTACGAACGCCGCCACCGCTCGTCGCTCCTCGAGCGACATCTCGAACGACTCGCTCGACCGGCATACGGCGAACAGTCCGGCCACGCGGTTGTCGATGTACCGGTCGACGAGCGAGGCCAGTCCGCGATAGTCGATCGCGCCGCCGTCGGTGAACGGTGTCACCATGGTCGCCCATACGCCCGCAGGCGGTTCGTGCACTCTTACCTCCGTCAACTTGGGCGATACCGGGCGATCGTTCAGAATATCGAACAGTCTTGTCTCGCCGCCATCCCAAGGTTTTCTGAGTCTACCCCGCCTCGCCCCCCCTGTAAAGGCTCCAGGAGCGAGTCTCCGCGCCGGATTACGTCGTCTGAGCGGTGCCCTCACCTTGATGCCAACGCGAGCGCAGGGTATGATGGGTCAATATCGTTCGTCATCACGAACACCGGAGCACTCCATGCCGCAGAACATCCTATTCATCATGACGGATCAGCAGCGCTTCGATTCGCTCAGCTGCTACGGATGCACCGCGATCGAGACGCCCAACCTCGACCATCTTGCCTCACAGGGGGCGCTCTTCACCCAGTGCTACGTGAACAACCCGATCTGTACGCCGAGCCGGGCCAGCATCTTCACCGGCAAGCCTCTCCCGGGTCACGGGGTCTACCGGTTGCACGACGACCTTCCCGCCGACGAACGTCCGTTCCCTTCAAGGCTACAGGAACTCGGGTACCGCACAGCGCTCTTTGGCAAGCTGCACCTTTCGAGCCGCATCCTTGAGCAGGACCATCGGCATCAGCACGACGGCTTCGAGATCTACGAAGAATCGAAGTCTCCGTATCTCCCGCCAAGCAAGCTCAACGGCTATCTCCCGTGGCTCGAGGCCAATCATCCTTCGGTATCAGACGCCCTTCGGCAGAAGGGTCGCCATCTGGGTCACTTCCCGGAGGAGGCGCACCAGACACGATGGGTGGCCGAACGGACGATCGATTTCCTTGCGCGCCACGACCGCAGCGCGCCCTTCTTCTGCTACGCGAGCTTCTTCGATCCGCACGACCCGTACAACGACTTCCCGGAAAGCGCCGAGTCACTCGTGAATCAGGCCGGGATGCCGGCACCGCTGCGCGGCCCTCGCGACTGGAACACCGTCCCGGAAGGCGTCAGACGCGAGCACGAACACTCCTATCTGGGCGCCTTCACTTCGTACACGGATGACGACATCAGACGCATGCGCACCGGATACTTCGCATCGGTGGCGTTCCTCGATCGTGAGGTAGGGCGAATCCTCGACGCGCTCGACGAGCTCGGGTATGCCGACGATACGCTCGTCATCTTTACGAGCGACCATGGTGACATGCTCGGCGATCACGGACTCCTGGCGAAGGGCGCATTCTTCTACGAACCGTGCGTCAGAGTACCGCTTATCCTCCGCGCGCCGGGATCGGTCGAACCTGGAACCGTCCACGAAGGTATCGTGCAGGGTCACGACATCGCCTCGACCGTCCTGCACGCGGCCGGGGTCGACGAGGCAGAGACCCGTTCGACCATGCCGCAATCGCGCGACCTGATCGAGAGGCTCGGAAACACGGAGTCTCCCGGTGGAACCGCCGTCTGCCTCTACCGCGGCACCGGTATCTGCGACACAAAACGCTACTTCGATCCGCCGATCAATGCCGCGATGCTTCGCACCGGCGACCACAAGCTCTCGCTCTACTTCTCACGGTCGGACCCCGACAGCCCTGCCGGCCAGCTCTTCAACCTCCGCGACGATCCACAGGAACTCAACGACCTGTGGTCCGACCCCGCGCACCGCGAGCTCAGGGCCGACCTCGTATACAGCCTTGCAGCCGAAGTGAACGACATGGATCTACGGTACAACGCCGGGCGCGGAGGTGAACACTTCCCTCCGCGCTCGCACTGGTCGGAGAACAACCCGCTGTGATTCGTGAGGAGAGGCACTGAATGAGCGAGACACTGCGCAAGCGCATCACCCTGCCGATTGTGGACGTCTCGTGGAAAACGGCACGGCGTTTCGTCATGGCACGCGGCACCAAGGCCGTGTGGAATGGACACCAGCGCACGCTGGTGCTGTCCGATGGCGAGACTATCGTCTGCGACTGGCAGGGGTCGCGCGTTCGTTCGTGGGGCTGTGGGCAACTGCTGCTGCTCGTCCGCGAAGGCGAGTTGTTGTGCATCCTGGTCCGCACCAACCCGAGACTCGAGGTGCTTCCCGGCGGGACGTTCGTCCCTGCCCCGGCGATGAACTGCGATCCATCATGAGCGTCCGGTTCCGACTGGAGGAATTTGAAGACACGGAGACAACTGTATGAGCGAAGAATTGTACAACGGTATCGTTCTGCCGGCCGAATGGCCGCCGAAGGGTTCTTCTGATGAAACCAACGAACAAATGCCCGTGCCCTATCTTGACAGCCCGCCCGAGCATATCCCTGTCGATGTCGGTCGCCAGCTCTTCATTGATGACTTCCTGATCCAGGACACCACCATGCAGCGCGTCTTTCATCAGCCTGAAAAGCACCTGGGAAACCCCATTGTGACGCCCGAGAGGGACTACGAAGGCTCATCCGTCTACCTGGTGGGCGAACCGGTACTCTGGGACGCACGCGAGCAGCTCTTCAAGATGTGGTACTCGCCGGCTCACTGGGTGGCACCGCGAGCGCTGCTTCTCAGCGAGCACGGTCTGAGCTGGCGCCGGCCCGAACTCGACGCGATGCCGCCCACCAATATCGTGATGCCTCACCACGAGAGGTTCGCGATGTGCTCGATTCTGCTGGATTACAAGGAGAGCGACGAAGCTACGCGCTTCAAGGCATACGGATGGGAGTCAAGGACGGATGAAAGCCACTTCAACGTGTTCCTGAGCTCCCCGGACGGCATCTACTGGCGTGAGGAAGGAAGGTGGTCCGATACCTTTTCGCTGGATACCACGAACGTCTTCTTCAACCCTTTCCGCAACAAATGGGTCTTCAACCCAAAGCTCAGAGGGCATAAAGGACGTTCACGAGGGTACTCAGAAGTGGATTCATTTGAGGGACTCGTGAACGGGAACGCTGTACGTGATAGCGTGGTACCGTGGCTGCGCTCCGACAAGAGAGACGATGGATCCGATCAACTCGAACAGACCTCCATCGCACAGATCTACGATCTCTTCGCCACGCCGTATGAAAGCATCATGATCGGCGCGATCAACGTGTGGTACGGCCCGGAGAATGACGTCTGCAAAGAGAAACAGATTCCCAAACTGCTCCAAATACAGATGGGCTACAGCCGTGACGGGTTTCATTGGCACCGTCCAGTGCGCGAGCCTTTCATACATGCGGTCCGAAACGCCGGCCCTGGACATCCGGAATTCGGCTATCTCAGGCCGGCGGGAAACGTCCTGAACGTGGTGGACGACAGGCTCTTCTTCTACTATATGGCTGCTTCCGGCATCGACAGAGATGGCCGACGCGGCGTCTACACCGGTATCACGATCAACCTGGCCACGCTCCGCCGGGACGGGTTCGCCTCCGTGCGTGCGGGCGAAGAGGAAAAAGTGCTTGTCACGCGCCCGGTCACCTTCAACGGCAGATATCTGTTCATCAACGCCGCGATCCGCAAAGGCGGCGCTCTGCGGGCCGAGCTGCTTGATCGCAGAGCGCGGGCCATCGCACCGTTCGCGCTCAATCAGTCGGTGCCGTTCAACGGTGACCGGACCTGTGTCCGGCTCGAGTGGAAGCACGGCAACGATCTTTCGGCGCTGGTGGGTCGTCCGGTGCGTATCCGTTTCACACTCACTGACGGTGACCTCTTCGCCTTCTGGGTCAGCGGCTCCGCAAGCGGCGAGTCCGGCGGTTATGTCGGCGGTGGCGGGCCGAAGTTCCCGGGTGATAGAGATGTACGTATCAAGTAAAGAACAGGAAGCCGCGCTCGCACTGGTCGGGGAGCAATCCACTGTGATTCCTGAGGAGGATCGACGATGAATGCATGGGAACGAACGTATCAAGCCGTGAGCGGCGGCGTCCCCGACCGGGTACCAGTCGTGCCCAAGATCTGGGTCGATCTCGCGGCCCGCCTCACCGGAACGGATCTGGAGGATGTAATCCGCGACCCGAATACGGCGCTCCGCGTGATCGCGGACGCCGGGCGACTGTGCAAGGTAGATGCGGTGCGGCTCTTCCACTTCCCCGCGCGCAAGACCGCAGCGCGCGAGGGAACGGTGTACGAGATCGACGCAGCCGGAGAAATGGTAGGCGAGATCGACATGCAGGGCGGCCTGCAAACCCGGCTCCGCGATCCGGCCCGCTACGACGTGACTGATCCGTACACGATGGCGCACCACCACCACTGGTCGACAGAGACGCCGGTGATTCACAGCGCAGCCGAGGCCGCCCGGATCGTCGTACCATCCAAGGAGTACTACGAACAGCTCGGCTGGGGCGACCGCCTCGATGCCGCGCGTCGTGATCTGGGCGACGATATCGCGATCTTCGGCGACTGCTCGTCCGGTACGATGGCCTTTCTCGTCTGTCTGCGCGGGATGACGCAGGCAATGATGGATCTGCTCGAGGAGCCGATACTCGTGCATCGCGTCATGGAGAAGGGTGTTGCGATCGCCGCGGAGAAGGCGAGGTTCAACATCGACCGGGGAATCCACGTGTTGCGTCTCAACGATTCGGTGGGAAACATGAGCGTGATGTCCCCGGCCCATTGGCGCGAGTTCGTCTACCCGCACATGAAGGCCTTCTGCGACGAGGTTCACTCCTACTCCCCGCGCGCACGGATCTACTGTCACATCTGCGGCAATGTGCTCCCCATCGCAGAGGACCTCGTGAAGACCGGACTCGACTGCGTCGGCCCACTTGACCCGCTCGGCGGGTTCACGCCGGCCGACATCCGCCAGCGCGTGGGCGACGCCGTGTCCCTGATGGGCGGCGTCAACACCCTTTCGTTCGTCGACGGCACGCCGGAGTCGGTACGCGGCGAGACGCGCCGCTGCATTGAGGAGGCGGGCGCGCGTGGCGGGTTCGTGCTCGGGTCCGGATGTGTCGTTCCGCGTTCGGCGCTGAAGGAAAACCTCCTCGCGCTCCGCGAGGCAGCGGATCGCTACGGACGGTACGGGGACGGGAGGCTCGTCGCCGGCGCCGCTACGCTGCGCCGATCGTCCCGCGGTTGAAGCGCACATTGCCACGGTAGAGCGAATCGGGCAGCTGGACGGCGGGTTCCATTGACATAGGATGCCACGTCTTCGAATCGTCCTCTGACAAGTCGTTCGTCAAACGGAAGAAGGGACCGCGGCGATGACACGTCCGAGTCCTGACGCAGACGCGTCGCATTGAGCCAGGTGTCGTTGGAGTGAATCAGACACACGTGCGGAGTGCCGATGTGATCAGGCCGCTCAGGGAAGACGGTTGGTTCGTCTGCAACGTCAGCGGTCGCCACCATCACTTCAAGCACCCCAGCGAGCCGGCCAACATCACCATTCCTGACCCGAAGGCCGATCTGCCCGTCGGGACAGCGCGTAGAATCTTCCAACAGGCGGGTCTGCCTTGGAGGAGCTGACATGAGGTACGCTGTTTACTTTGAGAAGGATCCAGCCAGCGACTTCGGTGTGACCGTTCGCGATCTGCCTGGTTGTTTCTCGGCCGGGACAACAGTCGAAGAGGCCCTTGAGAACGCGGCTGACGCAATTCTCACGAACTTGGAGGGTCTGCTGCTGGACGGAGAGGCGGTGCCGGGGCCAACCTCGATCACCACACTCAGGACGCAGTCGAGCGCGCCTGATCTGACCTGGGCACTCGTCGACGTCGACCCGGCACTGCTATCGACCGACGTGCGACGGATCAACGCATCGATCCCGGCGCATCTCCTCTCAAAGGTGGATGCGTTCGCGCGGCCCGAAGGTGAGACACGCTCGGGTCTTCTCTCGTCTGCAGTCATCGAGTGCATGTCGGCCCGCAACCGGTGACTGCCGACCGCG
>SLST01000508.1 GCA_007130265.1 Spirochaetales bacterium | reverse complement strand
TCGAAAGGACCGAGAAGATCACCTCATACGGGTACGTGGTGAAGAACTCCGGAATCACCGTGCTCAGTACATCGATCAAGATGGCGCTGAAGCTGTTTGAAGCCAAGATGCAGGAAGAGCGCCACAGGGTCGCGTTGCTCCACTCTCGTGATCTGATGGGCTACATCATCGAGCACAACCAGAGTGCCGTCGCCGTTCACGATCGAGAGCGGAAATACATCTATGTCAGCAAGCCGTACCTCGATCAGTACAACGTGAAACGACGGGACGTCATCGGAAGGCACCACTATGACGTCTTCCCCGACTTGCCCCTGAAGTATCGGGAGGCGCACGACCGCGCCCTTCGCGGGGAAGTGTCCAGGGGCGAAGACGATCCGTTCGAGCGGGAGGACGGCACAACGGCGTGGACGCGGTGGGAATGCCGACCGTGGTACGAAGCCGACGGCGGTATCGGCGGATTCATCGTCTATACGGAGATTCTCTCGAACGAACTCTACAGGCGCGTAAAGGCAAGAGACACGGTAAACTATCTGCAGTCGGTCTTGAGGACCTCCCGCGATGGATACTTTCTCGTAGGTCTGGACGCGAGTCTTCTCGACGTGAATGACGCTTTCTGTGAGATGACCGGCTACAGCAGGAGCGAGTGTCTCCAGCTGAGAGTCCAGGACATTGACGCGAAAGAAAGCCCTCAGGATACGGCCGAACGGATGGAGCGCATCAGGTTGACCGGGAGCGAGATCTTCGAGTCTCGCCATCGCAGGAAGGACGGAACCGTGTTTGACGTTGAGATCTCTGCGTCCTTCCTCGGCGGAAGCCCGGATGGCATTGTCTGCTTCGGTCGCGACATCACCGAGCGCAAACAGGCGGAAGAAGCGCTGCAAGCCAAGACCGATCTGTTGGAGAAGATCTTCGATAACAGCATCGATCCTGTCGCCCTCACCGACCTTGAGGGCAACTACAGAATGGTCAGTAACGCCCACAGAGCTCTGGGGTATGACGTCGAGTATCTGGTTGACAAGAACGTTATGGACTTTGTCCATCCGGATGACGTTCCCTCGATCAATCGCCAGTTCCATGAGTTCCTGCGATCAGGGGGCGGGAGTCCCGCCGTTGTATACCGGTACCGGCGAGTTGACGGGGAATACGTGTGGTTCGAGACGAAGGGAACGATACTGAAGGATCACAATGGCCGACCCGAGGAGGTCCTGTTCAACACCCGCGACATCACCGAGCGCAACCGTGCCGAACTGGCGTTTCGCCAAAGCGAGACCGAGTCCAGGCTGTTGCTCGACCACTCATCGGCCATGATATGGAGCCTGACGCCAGACGGCGCGTTCGCGTACGCATCACCATCAGGAACCATGACTACCGGGTACGATTACCAGGCGATGCGAGGCGAGCGGTTCGCCGATTACGTTCACCCTGAGGACCTTGGGACCTGCCGGCAGCACATAGTCGAACTCACCGAGACCAGAAGAACCACTCCGCTGGTGACGTACCGGTTCCGTCATGCCGATGGGTCATGGCACTGGCACGAAGCGACTGCAGCGCCTGTGCTGGGCCCGCAGGGCGAGGTCGCCTCCATAGTCGGAGTGTCGCGAGACGTCACGCTTCAGAGACAGGCGCAACAGGAAATCCAGCGCGAGCTATCACAGAAGGAAACGCTCCTCAAGGAGGTGCACCACCGCATCAAGAACAATATTGCCCAGATCGAGAGCCTGTTGTCGATGAGGGTGAACTCCGCCGTGAACGCAGAGGCAGCAGCCGTTCTGCGGGAAGCTGTCTCGAGCGTTCGCAGCTTCCGCGTGCTCTACGAGAAGCTGCTGATCGGCGACGGCTATCAGCTCGTCTCCATTGAGGCCTATCTCGATGGTCTGGTTGATTCTCTTCTCGCAGTATATGGGAAGCCTTTGACGCTCACCGTCGAGAAACGGGTTGCGGACTTCCAGATCAGTTCACAGAAAGCGGTGCCCGTCGGCATCATCCTGAACGAGCTTCTGACGAACGTCTTCAAGTACGCGTTCGGCGCAAGCGGCGAGGGTCGTGTTGCCGTCAACCTCTCGAGGACCGGCGGCCGTGCCACGCTCGTGGTTCACGACAACGGCGTTGGTCTGGATCCCGGATTCAGCCTGAACGAATCGTCCGGCTTCGGCCTGCGCATCGTCAGGATGCTGAGTGAGCAGCTCGGCGGTACCTTCACCGTAGAGAACAAGGATGGGGCGAGGGCGGTCCTGGTGTTCGAGATATAGGTTGCCGCCGGTGCCAGAAGGCGCGAACAGAGGGGACACGCTCACCCTTCCTGCGCATGCGCCGCCCAGAGGCAGGGCTCGAGGCGCAAGTCGTCGAAGGTGCACTCGAATGACGAGTCGAGCGGGCTACAGGCGTAGACGCCGAACCGCACCGGCCGGTCGGGCGGCAGGGGCGGGTCGCTGCGGCCCATCTCGGCCGTGCTCTCGCCCAGGCAGTGGAGGTGGAACACGCGCATCTGCGTGAACGAAGTGTCGTCGGTGAACGCCGATTCGACGAGGAAGTCGGGACCTCGTCGGCTCAGCCGGTACCGAATCTCCGACGGCGTTTCGATGTCCGTGGTCGCCCAGTCGGAGTGCCCGTGGTTGGTCACGACGCTTCCAAGCCGCGAGAAGTCGGCGTTCTCGTACTCGACCGACGCCTTGAACCACGAGTCGCTGTCGTGGTAGATGAGAAGCCCGCACTGGTCGAACTGCCTCCGGTATGAGAAGCGAACGCGGACGGTGAACGTGAAGTTCTCCGCGTATTCAAGCAGGAGACCCGGCGCATTGTCGTTGCGGAATCCGTAGAAGGAGCGTTGCCAGAGATCGGTCTGAGGGTCGGTCACGATGCGAACGAAGCGAACGGTAACCTCGTGGGTGCGCGGTTCGTTGATCCAGGCGGCGTTCTGCAGAGGGTTCATGCCGACACTATAGGCGCGACCGCGGAGCGCAGCAACCGGCCTGCTTGCTCCGCCGCGGTCGCACGGCTACGATGTCGGCTTGAGGAGGCAACCGATGACACGAGTCGACCCCGTCGTTACCGCCAGGGAGGCCGCACGGCTTCGCGACATGGCGCTCGCGCTCGTTCGAGGATCGACCGTCGGCCCGGACCAGACGATCTCCTCCGGCACGAATGCGACCGGCAGAAGCCTGCTCCTGCCGGGGGTGAACACGCCCGATCGCGCGACGTATCCGGCGTTCTGGACGCGCGACCCGGCATGGATCGCCGAAGGAGGGCTCGCGGGAGCCGAGGAAGCGTGGGGGTGGCTCTCGCTCCTGTGTGAAACGATGAACGGACCTGAGACGCGACTCCTGGCAAGTGGAGCGACGATTCCGCCCTTCGCCGTGGCCGACCATGTGAACATGGACGGGGCGCCGGTCTACTTCCCGGGGACCTACGACAGCGGCGAAAACCAGGGCGGTCCGGACTTCGGGCTCCTTCCTCCGCATGACGACCAGTACTGGCCGACCTTCACCGCCCACGCCGTGATGGTCCGATGCGGCGACACCTCGGTGGGCGCGCGCCTGCTGCGAACCCCTCTCGGCGAGCTCCCGGTCTGGCTCGCCTGCGACCTCGCCCACCACGCGATGGAGGTGGATGAGACGAGCGGACTCTGTCTCGTGCGGGCCGACCGTCACCAGGTCGACTGGGGCTACAACGACACGATCACGAAGAGCGGTCTCGTGCTCTTCCCAAGCCTGCTCCGCCTCGAGTCGTGCCTGAAGCTCGCCGCGCTCTGTGAAGGATGCGGCCAACAGGGGCACGCCTCCATGCTCCGCGCGGAAGCGGCGCAGCTTCGGCGCTCGATCGCGGGACACTTCGTCCGCGCTTTCGGCGGGCAGACGTGGCTGCACTCGGCGACCGGATCAGGCGATGTGCCGGATGTCTGGGGCACCGCGTTTGCCGTTCATCGAGGATTCGTCGACGACGAGCTCGCCGGAGAGCTCTCACGCGCGCTTCTGGAAGCCTGCGAAGCCGGCGGCGCCGTTCGCGACGGGCAGGTCAGTCATGTGCTTCGAGATCGCCACTGGCCACGCGCGATACCCGAGCCCGGCATCTACCAGAACGGGGCCTGGTGGGGGTATCCGGTCGGGTGGTGTGTGCATGCGCTTGCGCGGGTGAACCGGGACGCAGCCCGGGGCCTCTTTCTCGACTACATGAAGGCGATTGAGAAGGGCTGGAATGAGTCGGGGGTGGAGTGCGCCTACGAGTGCGTCAACGACGATCTCGCGCACCGGCAGAATCCGGGCTATCTGACCACGGTTGCCTTGCCCTATGTCTCGCTGCTGGAGGCCGGCCTGCTGCCGTGATCCGGTACTCAGGGTGATTCGAGGAACTCGCGCGCAAGGTCTCGCAGTGCAGAGGCCGGCCGCAGGAGAATGCGGTTGCGAAGCAGGTCGAGGACGCCGACGATCGTGCTGCCGTCCGGGGTGTCACCTCCCAGGATCGCGTGCCACCTGCCGTCGAGCTCGGCGACCGCGAGGACACGGGCGTCAACGTCGCTCAGCAGCGATCCGAGAAGGAGATCAAGCCACCTGTCGAAGTCGATGCCAATCTCCCCGTCCCGGCGGATCAGGACGTGAACGTGGCTCAACTCGCCGTGAGTGCCCAGGGCGGTTTCCACAAAGGCGACCCTTCGCGTCGTGTAGATCAGTCCCGGGTGATACCCGAGGATGTCAACCGGAACCGGGAACGAGAGCGGTCTGACGAAGTCCACCGTGATCACCGCGCCGTCAGGTGATGAGACGCGGCTGATCCGGTCGATGTCGTGAAAAGGAAAATCGAGTGAGCTTCCCTCGAACTCGGGGAAGACCTCCAGCAGTGTTGGACCGTCGACGTCGAGCTCGTGGTCGCCGAGCATGATCCCTACGATATAGGCGAGAAATACGTCTGTGATCTCGCTCTCGTCGCGAGAAACCGAACGAGCGGGGATCTGCGGCCAGGTCGCTGAGGCCGCAAGGATGAACAGCAACGTCGGCCCGACCCTTCTCATACGATCACGGTAGACCCAAAGGTGCGGTTCGGCAAGTGCGACCGTTTGCGGTATGCGGCGTTTGGGCGTACGATAGGGCATGGAACGCATTACCCTTCCCGAACAACCGATTCCAGTGAGAGGGACGTATGACGTGGTCGTCGCCGGCGGCGGGCCGGGAGGAGTTCCGGCGGCGATCGCGGCGGCGAGAGCAGGAGCCCGGGTGCTTCTCGTGGAACGCTACGGCTTCCTCGGCGGTCTCGCGACCGCGGGTCTCGTGGCGCCTATCCTCGCCCACACCGCGCACGACAGCAAGACCCCGATCGTCGAAGGAATCCTCCAGGAAATGACCGAGCGGATGCACGCGACCGGCGGCGCGCCGCCGTGGCGGCAGGCGTGCACCGAGTGGGGGGTCCGGTTCGACCCGGAATCGTTCAAGTACGTGGCCGACCGGATGGTGCTCGAATCAGGCGTGCAGATCCTCTTTCATGCGCTGGTGACCGACGCGGTAACCGAGCCGGACCCGGGCGGCCGGCGCGTGACCCATCTTCTCGTAGAGTCAAAGTCGGGCCGCGAGGCAGTAGCGGCGAAGACCTTCGTCGACGCAACCGGCGACGCGGACGTCGCGTTTCGCGCCGGTGCGCGGACCGTACAGGGGCGGGCGTTCGACGGAGCGGTCGAGTCGATGGGATCGTTCATCCACCTCGGCGGCATTGAGGCGGTGTCCGCGGAGCAGGCCGAACGCGCGCGAGAGAAGCTCGAAGGGGAGATGGAAGCCGGCAGAATACGTTTCTACGGCAGCGGTATCGCCTCCGATCTCTCCATCCAGCCCGACCACTACGCACTGAACCGAACCAGGTTCGCCGCGGACCCGACGAGTGCAGCCGACCTCACGGCGGCCGAGCTCGAGTTCCGCGAGCAGGCCTACAGGTTCGTGCGTTTCCTGCGCGAACAACCGGGGTTCGAGAGAGTCTACCTCCGGGCAACCTCCGCGCAGGGCGGCCCTCGTGAGAGCCGCCAGGCGCTCGGTTCCTACCTCCTCTCGGGTGACGACATCGTGGCAGGTCGGAAGCACGGCGATGCGATCGCCCGTGGTTCCTGGTGGATCGACATCCACTGTCCGCTCGGCCATACATGGCCGGTGCACCTGTGCGTGGTCGAGTGCCCGCGCGCCGAGGCCTGCCCCTTCTGGGCGGCCGAGCACGCGTCGGGGATGCGATCGCGGGACGCGCTCGCTCCACCGGCCGGCGACTGGTACGACATCCCGTACCGGTGTCTTGTGCCGGACGGCGTCGAAAACGTGCTCGTCAGCGGACGCTGCATCTCAGCAACCCACGAAGGGATGGCCGGAGCGCGGGTGATGGGTACGTGCATGGCGATCGGCGAAGCCGCGGGCGTCGCCGCGGCGCTCGCCGCCGGCGCCGACGGTCGGTGCCGCGGTGTGGAGGCACAGGAGGTGAGAACGCGGCTCGCGGGCGCG
>SLST01000398.1 GCA_007130265.1 Spirochaetales bacterium | reverse complement strand
TGGGCACGAAGAGCGCAAACACGAACGACCACCCGAAGCGCTCGGCCTCCGTCACGTACCCGGTATCCTCGGCGAACTCGGCGTACTCGGCGTTGGTCACGCTGTACCGATCGATAGCGAACGGCGAGACGGTCACCTCACGCACGGGTCCTTCACCGTCTGCGGGAAACCCTTCTGCGTCGTCTGTCCCCATGAGGAAGGTTCCACCGGATAGCGGCACGAGTCGGTGGTGGTGGCGCCGGGAGGGAGTCTGGTCGGTACTTCTGGCAGTACTTCTGGCAGTGCTTTCGGCAGCGGCTTGCGACGGCTCTGCCGCCCGGTTGCCGTCGGGAAGAGATCGCCCCCCGCCGGGGGTACAGCAAGTCTGCGCATGCTCATTCATACATGAGTCAAAATATCATAAAACGGGCGCGTGATCACCCCTGGAGTGTGCAGCGTGACCGGTCGGGAGCGTCGCCTTCGGTTCCTTGACGACGCGGTTGACCGGGGATAGTCTCTGACAGAATGTCGACATCGAGCGCCGAACAGAGAGCAGTTGCAACCCGCACGAAGTCGATAGTGCGCGCTTCCTGGGCAGGGATCGTCGGAAACGGCGTCCTTGCTGCCATGAAGATTGCGGTCGGGTTCGTCGCGGTGAGCGCCGCGGTAATCGCGGACGGCGTTGATTCGGCGCTCGACGTTCTGACCTCGACGATCACGCTGATCGCCGCCCGCATCACCGCGAAGCCGCCGGACCTCAATCACCCCTATGGACACTCACGAGCGGAGACGATCGCCACGAAGTCTCTCTCGTTCGTCGTCTTCTTCGCCGGGGCGCAGCTGGCGATCTCGACGGCGACGGCGCTTGTCCGAGGCGACGTGCATGTGCTGCCGGGGCGTCTGGCGGTATGGGTGACGCTCGTCAGCATCGCGGCGAAGAGCGTGCTCGCGATCTACAAGGCCCGCGTCGGCAAGCGTACGGCGAGCTCCATGCTCATAGCCGACGCGAAGAATATGCGGGCTGACATCGTGATCTCGGTTGCGGTTCTCGCGGGACTCGTGTTTACCTACGTCCTGCGCTTGCCCATCCTCGACTCGATTACGGCGATCGTCGTCAGTGCCTGGATCATGCTGGTTGCCTTTCGCATTTTCATCGAGACGAACATGGAGCTCATGGAGGGCCACGCCGAGGCGGACACATACCAGTGCATTTTCGATGTGGTCGCGGCGGTCGAAGGAGCCGAGCATCCCCACCGCGCGAGAATACGGACGATCGGCGGGCTGTCGATCGTCGATCTGGATATCGAGGTTGACGGTCGGCTTTCGGTGAGGGATGCACACGAGATCGCGCTCGAAACCGAACGGCGTATCCGTGCCGCGCTTCCCAATGTGTACGATGTGCTGGTGCACGTCGAGCCGATCGGCAACGTCGAGCGCTCCGAACGCTACGGGGTGAGCCAACGCACACTCGACGATCACCATGGATGACCCGCTGATGATGGACGCCGCCTCACGCTACATGCCCGGAAGCATCGACTCGCACGCACACCTCGAGCTGCTCTCCCGAAGAGGACTCGACGCCGATTCGGTCCTCGCGGAGGCGAAGGCCGGCGGTATTGCCGGGATCATCGACGTCGGCGTCGTGCCTTCCGATCTCGAGCGGCGATTCGCGGCTTTTGGAGGTCAGGGGATCGTCTCGTTCACCTCAGGGCTGCATCCGACCTCGGTCACTCCCGGGCGGGTCGACGAGGAACTTGCGCTCCTCGCGGCTACGCTCGACGGCGGCGCAACCGTCGGGAATCGTCCCGTCGTGGCCGTGGGGGAAGTCGGTCTCGACTACTATCACACGGGCGATCATGCGCGTCTTCAGCTTGAAACGCTCGAGCGGCTCGCGACGCTCGCTTCGAGGCACGATCTGCCGTTGATCCTGCACAATCGCGCCTCGGAATCGGATATGCTCGCGTTCCTTCGTCGCGTGCGTCCGCGCGGGGTGATGCACTGCTTTTCGCAGGATGCCGAGTACTGCGCCGGCTGCCTTGACCTCGGGCTCCTCATCTCCTTTGGCGGCAATCTCACCTATCGTTCGTCGGACGGTATCCGTGCCGCCGCGGCGATGGTGCCGGATGATCGGTTGCTCGTCGAAACCGACTCGCCGTACCTCTCCCCGCAGGCGGTCCGGGGTGCGGCGAACCATCCGGGGCATCTCGCCTACACGGTAGAGGCGCTCGCCGACCTGCGCGGCGTCAGCGCCGAGCAAGTCGTCAGGGTCACCTCGGCAAACGCCTGCGCGCTCTTTGGTATCGCGCCCTGGTCGGCAGACGAAGCGTGACCGTCGTACCCACGTCCGGTGTGCTGTCGACCAGTATTCGTCCGCGGTGGGCCTCCACGACATTCTTGACGATGAGCATGCCCAGTCCGGTTCCACCGCTCGGCGAGGAGGAGTAGAACGGCTCGAACACATGGGCGAGCACGTCTTCGCTCATTCCCGCGCCGGTGTCGCGCACGACGATCGCGAGCTCGCCTGCATCGAGCCTCGCCTTGACGAGCAGCTCATCTCCCCGAGACATTGCCTTGCGTGCATTGTCGCAGAGGTTCACGAGGACACGCAGCATTCGTTCCTCGTCGAGGAGCATCGGCTCGGCGACATCGTTGTTGAGCTCGAGGCGTACGCCGCGTGAATCCATTCTATCGCGGATACTCTCCTCGAGCCGGCTGAAGAGGTGGTCGATCGGGACGACTCGAACGTCGAGGCGGATCTCTCCACGGCTGTAGTCGAGCAATTCGTTCGCGAGGTTGTTCAGGCGATCGGCCTCCTGGACGCTGCAGGTTGCGTACTGCCTCACCTTCTCGCGATCGTCGGACACGAGCTGGATCATCTCCCCGTAGCCGCGAAGAATCGCGATGGGATTCCTGATGTCGTGCAGGATCATCGACGACATCTTTCCCAGGGTAGAGAGGCGCTCGTTGCGCAGCAGCTCTTCCTGCGCCGTCTGCAGGTCCCGGTATGCTCGCTCGAGCTCTTCGTTTCGCCGTCGCAGATCCTCTACGAAACTCTCATTGCTCTTGCGCACCATGGCCGACAGCGACCGGAGGATCGATAGGGCGACGGCGGGCCGCTGTCTGAGGACGCGATCGAACTCCTGGCGAAAGAGATAGAGCACTTTCGTGTCCGTCTTCGCTACGACCGTGGCGCTGCGTGGAAGGTCGTCGATGAGCGCCATCTCGCCGAAGAGGTGCCCCTGTCCGTGGACTGCGAGCAGGTCAGGAGTGGGAGACGCGTAGTCCTTCCAGACCTCCACCATGCCGTCGAGGACGATGAAGAAACGCTCGGCCGGGGCGTTCTCCCGGAAGATGACCTCGCCGCGATCGAAATGGTCTTCCTTGCACAGCGCCTCGATTTCGCGGACCTCGTCATCGCCGAGATCCTTGAAGAAATAAGCGTCGCGCAGAAAGGCAAAGTACTCGCCCACGCCGCGAAGCATACTCACCTGCTTGTGTTCAGGCAACCTTGGCCCGCACCCACCTGGCGAGCTCGCGGAAGTCCCCAAACGAGAAGTCGGCAATCGTCTGTGGCACCGGGCGTTTCACCCGATGCGCGGCGTGCATGCCTACGCGCTTCGCGCCCATGATGTCATACTCGTAGCTGTTTCCGACGTAGAGAATCTCGTGCGGAGCGAGTCCAAGGCACTCGGCGAGCATCACAAAGGGCTCAGGGTGTGGTTTGAGGTACCCGGAGCGCTCAGTCCAGAGTCGGCACTCGAACAAGCCGTCGAGGTTCAGTCGCGCCAGCTTGCTGTCGACGGGGAAATCGGAGGTGACCGCAACGGCGAGTCCCAGCTCCTTGAGACTCTCGATGCACTCACGGACGTGCGGGTACGGCGAGACGCGGTCGAGAACCTCCTCCCAGGTCCCGTAGATCTCGGAATCGATTCTCTCGCGCGCGCGCTCGGGAGAGATCCGGAGTCGTTCGGCGAGCATCCTCGCCTGCGTCTCGCCAAGGTCCTCGATGGGACGCTGCTTCCTGACCTGGCGCCTGACCTTCGCGAACGAGTACATGAGACAGAGCCGTCTGAGCGCGAACGGTATGGAGCGGAGGTACATTGACGCATTTGGATAGAGCGTTCCATCCACGTCGAACGCAACGGCTTTGATCTGCATCTCCTATCGGATCTCGTCCCGCATGATATGAAGCGTGGCGATTGCCGTCACCGGCGCCGTTCCGGGCGCCGCGTCAAATCTCCAGCTGGAGACGGCCCTTCGCACTTTCTGGTCGGCCAGAGTATAGCCGGAGGCCTGCCGCAGGATCAAGGAGCCCGGGATGACGAGTCCTTCAGCGTTGACGTCAAACACGACAAGGTAGCTGATTCTTGCCGGAACCTGGCCGCCGAAGTCGGCGGCCGTGAGTCGCGGAAGCGCGAGCTCTCCTGCCGGACCTCGCGTGCCGGCGCCAATCCACTCGATCGCACCGCCGCCCGGGAGCGCCGTGGTCGACGGGGCAGGCTCGGTCGTCGGCTGCGAGTCGGCGGTGCTGCCGGGGCTCGCCGCAGGCGGACGCTCGAGCGCCTCGACGAGCTCGGAGAGCCGATCCGCGAATCCCGGGACCGTGTCGCGCATCTCGGCGAGTGCGCTGCGTTCATCCTCACGTAGCGCCTCCTCCGGCTGCAACGAAAACTCGCCCTCTACGACCCACTCGGGCACCTCCTGAGCGGCGCTCTCGGGCTCACGCCTCGCGAACAGGTCGTCATCCTCGCGCGCGCGCTCCCGCTCGGTGGTGTCCCGGAGCCAGGGAAGGTCGTCGGTTGTGAGGGCCCCGGGTGGGGCGTCGGTCGGACGCGGTGCGGTCTCAGGGGTCGGAGTCGGCTGGGGCCCCGGTTGCGGCGGCGCTTGCGGCGGCACGGGCTGAGGGTCCGGGCGGACCGCGGGTTCCGGTTCGGGCATCGGTTGCGGTTCGGGTACCGGTTGCGGTTCAGGTACCGGTTGCGGTTCAGGCGGCGGGGCAATAGGCTCAGGTTCCGGCGGTACTTCGGGCTCAGGGGGAGCCGGCTCCGGCGCCGGCGCGAGTTCAGGCTCCGGCGGTGCGGTGGTGTCGTATTCGGGCAAGGTGATGTGCACCACCTGTGTTTCCGGGTACGGCACGTAGGAGGCGCCGAGAATGGCCGACCCGGCGAATACCAGAACGTGGACGAGCAGCGCTATACCTGTGCTGACGAGCAACCGTCTTCGATCTTCGGACATCGTCACTGGCGCGAATCCCCCTCGAGCGTTCGAAGCGCGATCCCGCGGTAACCGTTGCGTCGCATTACGTCGAGTACGGCAACGATCGTCTCGTACGGCACGGCGCTACCCGCCTCGATAATCGCGCTCTTCGCTCCCTCGGAGACCTCTGAGGCCTGTTCACTCATCTCACCGAGTCGCTCATCAAGCTCTGCGAGGCTCACGCGATCGCGGTTGAGGTAGAGTTCGGCCGGCGAGGCGACCGTAATGACGAGGCGGTCGAGTACCACCGGCTCCGCGCTCGTTGATTCCGGAAGGTCGAGGGCAATGCCGGGCGTCATGACGAAGGTAGAGGAGACCATGAAAAAGACGACGAGCTGGAAGACGACGTCGATCATCGGGATCAGATCGACATTCGCATTCGGTGAAAGCCGACGACGGAAGCGCATCACACCTCCCGTTTCAGCATCAGAACGAGCTCGCTGACCCGGTTTTCGATCCGGATGATCAGGTGATTCACCTTGCTGACAAGGTAGTTGTAGAAGGAAATCGCCGGGATACTGACGATGATTCCCGCGGCGGTGGTGATGAGCGCCTCAGCGATTCCGCGGGCGAGGATCGCCGGGTTGCCGCCGAGCGCTCCGAACTCGCCGAGAACCCCGAACGCGCGGATATTGCCCGTCACCGTCCCGAGCAGGCCGAGGAGCGGAGCGATATGCGCAATTGTCCCGAGCGTCGAGAGAAAGCGCTCCATGCGCGGAATCTCGAGGTTCGCCGCGTCGGTGATCATGGCCTTGATTACCTCCTCGGGATAGTCGCGGTGCTCGATGCCCACTCGGCTGAGGTTCGTGATGGGGCTTGGACTCGCCTCGCAGATCGCGAGGGCTTCTTCGTAGTGCCCCTTCGAGACCGCGATTTTGAGCCGGTTGAGGACAACTCCCTCGTCCATGCGAAGCTTTCGGAGGTAGAGGAGCCGTTCGACGATAATGGCAATAGCGACGATCGACAGCGCGATGATAACGATCAGTATGATCCCGCCACGGTCTATGAGTGTCAGCATGGGTACTCCTACAGTGAAATCCGTGTGAACAGCGAAGCCCGGAAGCCCGGCTGTATGAACGGGAAGCCGGGATCGACTCTCGGTCCGATCGTCGGCCGTCCGACCTCGCCGAGCAGGGGTGCGAGGACGTCCGAGAACTCGAGCGAGAACTCGATCTCGTCGCTCGGGGCGAATGACCCGGAGACGCCGAGGTTCGGCATCGTCACGTCCGGA
>SLST01000452.1 GCA_007130265.1 Spirochaetales bacterium | reverse complement strand
TCGAGATCGACACGGAGTCGGCCTCGTTCATCAAGGCGTGGTTCGACCGACGCCTCCCCGTCCCCGCGCGCGGGATCGCCGGCGGTTCGGCGACGGGCAACCCTCGCTGTCGAGTCGGCGGGATCGGGTTGGTCCGCGGCTTCACGGGTTCGGCCCTCGGTGAGGCCGGAGATGAGCCGGTGATCTTTGTCGTCGGCGCCGACGGCACGGGACTCGCGCGCCGCGCTGTCCGGGTCTTCGTCACGAGCGACTGAGTCTTTGGCGTCGGAAGGTGTGGGGTTGTCGGCAACCTGGTCACGAACCTCCGTGTCTTTACGCGGAGTATCTTCACCACGCGCGGCGTCGGTCTGCGGCGCCTCGGTCTCCGCCGGTCGACTCGACTCCGGCGCCTCTCCGGCGCCCGCATTCGTCTCGCCCCGCACGGACCCCTCGCGGCTGTGTGCCTCGACCGCCGACCGTGATCGCTCGTCGGTCCGGTATGCCTCGTCGGAGCGGGCCGCGTCGGCAGATCGATCGGCGTGGGCTCTATGAGATTCCTGCGATTGGGGATTCAGTACCGAGGCGAGGTACTCGGCGAAAGCACCGGGTTCAGCCGACGCGGTGGTCGGTGAACCCACCCGCTGAAGCGCGAACTCTGCCGCGAGGAAGTCAATTTGCACCGGCCCGTTCGTGAGCACTCGTCATCTCCGGCAGCAGCTCGAGTTTTTCACCGATCGTCGCTGCGCGAGCCGGAGGCATCTGCGAGAGCCAGAACGGCACAAGCGAGAGTTGCCCCAACTCCTCAGCGAGCTCATCGGTCATCAGCAGGACGTCGAGCAACAGTGGGTCAGGATAGTTGACCATGATCTCGACGGCGTCTGCCGGTGGCATGTTGGTGAGATACGTCGAAAGCTTCACCAACGCTGCTCTTTGATTCTCGACTCGTCTGAGAGCCTGATTGACTGAATTTTCACGGTCCTCGAGCGCACGCTCCCGTTCGCCGAGCTGCTGCGACAGGGCCTCGATCTCGGACTCGCGCGCCATGACCGCTTGCTCGCGACCGTCGAGCTCTTCGGCAAGGATCGCAAGCGCCTCTTCCCGCTTTGCGATGCGCTCCGCCTCGATCAGCATCGGTTCGTCGGGAAGCACAGGATCCTCTCGTGGTTCGAGCCCGACAACCCGAAGCGCCGGCGCCATGGCCGCGGTGACGTCGATCAACCCGAGGAAATCGAACCAGAGTGCGCCTCCGAACGCCAGCACCAGTACGAGAAGTGTCAGACCGAAAATCCGCGGCGCCGCGCCGACCCGGCTGTATCCGGAATCGTTATACATCATCGTCCTCCGGCTCGAGCGCTTGCCGGCTCGCCATGGACCCGGCTATCTCATCAAGCGTTCGGTGCTCCTCATGCAGAGACTCGCGGTAATAGTCATCACCGCGTCGCTCCTTCAGCCGCGAGAGTGCCTTCCGACGTCTACTGACTTCCAGGTACTGCTCGCGCACCTTCTCGCGTTCGGCGTTCAGCGCGAGCAGTCGGTTCCGGAGCGCCCGCACCCGATCATCGGCCAGAAGCAGGAAATCTTCGCGGCTATAGAGCTCGCTCATGTTCACCCGCCCGGGCGAAATGCGCCGTCCGCCGGCTGCGTGTCGGCGGGTTGCCCAGGTGCTGATTTCCCGCTCTACTTCGAACACTCTGCCGGTTACCTCGGCGAGTTTCAGCTCCCACTCGCGTTCATGGTAGCGCCGTAGTTCGAGAACCTTATCGAGCTTGAACCCAAACCGTCGCATCGCTTCCCTCACCGCTGCTGCGAGAGCAGACCGCCTACGCTATCCGGAGCAGGAGGACGCTCGCCCTCATCCGGAACAGGGGCTTCCGTCTCCGAGGAGGTCGTACCCGCGATCGCGAGCAGCCGCTCGCGCGTGTCCTCGATCGAGGCGCGTTCGGTTATCTCCTGACGAAGGAACGCGTTGATCGCCGGCACCTTCTCAATAGCCTCGTCGATGTCCGCGTTGCTGCCGTGCACGTAGGCGCCCACATTGATCAGATCCTCGGCTTCGCGGTAGGTCGCGAGCATCCTGCGCACGTATCCGGTCGCCGCCTGAAGCTCCGGACTCGTGACCTTGTTCGAGAGGCGCGAGACCGAATCGAGTACGTCGACCGCCGGATAGTGGAATCGTTGGGCGAGTCGACGGCTGAGGACAAGATGCCCGTCGAGAATCCCCCGAACCGTGTCAGACACCGGCTCATCCATGTCGTCGCCCTCGACGAGGATCGAGTAGAAACCGGTGATCGATCCGCGGGCGCTCGTGCCGCTGCGCTCGAGCAGCTTGGGCAGCAGGCTGAAGACACTCGGCGGGAAGCCGCGAGTCGCGGGGGCCTCACCGGTCGCGAGACCAATCTCGCGCTGCGCCCGCGCAAACCGGGTAACCGAGTCAAAGAGCAGCATCACATCGCTGCCCTGATCGCGAAAGTACTCGGCGATCGCGGTCGCCACGAAGGCGCCGCGAAGACGTGCAAGCGGTGGGGTGTTCGAGGTTGAGACGACGACCACGCTTCGCGCCAGACCTTCGCGACCAAGGTCGTTCTCGAGGAACTCGCGAACCTCGCGGCCGCGCTCTCCGATGAGCGCGATGACGTTCACATCAGCCCGCGTGTTTCGGGCGACCATTCCGATCAGCGTGCTCTTCCCAATGCCGCTCCCGCTGAACACGCCGAGCCGCTGCCCCTTCCCGGTCGCGATCATCCCGTCGATCGCCCGGACCCCCGTGATCAACTGCTCACGGATGGGGCGCCGCGTCAGAGGGTCCGGGGGAGTAGCAAGCACCGGATAGAGCGTTCGGGTGTTGATATCGCCGCGTCCGTCGATCGCGCGACCGAGCGGGCCGAGTACGCGTCCGAGCAGGTCATCTCCGACCGGCACGCTCAAAGTAGAGCCGCTCGCGATCACGCGTGACCCGATCTGGATCCCATCGATCTCGGTAAACGGCATGATCTGGACGGTCCGCCCCTTCAACCCGACGACCTCGCCCCAGACCATGGGCTCACCCGGAGCGAACTCAATCTGGCAGACCTCTCCTACGACCGCCTGCGGCCCGAGGCTCTCGATCAACAGACCCTGAACCCGTTGAACGCGTCCGATATGGCGAATCGTCTCCGTCCGTTCGACGACTGCGGTGTACTTGTCGAATACGCTCAAGGGCCCTCCCTCCCTTCGAGCGGACCGGCCGAGCCGGCGCGCTCGATCACTTGCGCGGTTTGGCCTTCACGGGAATCAACTCGAGGATGCGATCCTCGATCTCCTGCAGCTGGCTCGCGATACGAGCATCGATCTCGCCGAAATCGGTTTCGATGATCGCGCCCCCCGGATCTACCGTGCTGTCCTCCGCCACGGTGATGTGGTGTTCGCGCTCCACGCGCTCGATTATGTCCTGAATATGGTTTGTCACCATCTCGAGGTCCTCGATATTGACCCGGATAACGACGTCGGTCTTCTCCTTGAGTTTCCGCAGGGCCTGGGTGACGTTGTTCACTACCACGTTCCGCTGATTCTCGCTGATGACCTTCACGACCTTCTTCGCGATCTGGATGACGAGGTTGACGATCTGGGCCTCAGACTCCTCGATGATCTCATTTCGCCGGTCAATCGCCTTGTTGATGATGACATGCAGCCGCTGCACGAGACGTTCGTGCTCGGCCTGTCCCTCGAGAAAGCCCTTCTCGCGTCCCTCCGCAAGCCCTTCCCGATGCGCCTCGTCCCGCTCGTCGCGAGCGGTCCGTTCGGCTTCGCGCGTAATCCCGGCGGCCTTCTCCTCGGCTTCCGCGATCCTGCGCCCGGCTTCCGTCGCGGCGTCCTCCTTGATCTGAGCCGCCTCTTCCTGCTTGCTCTTGACTTCCTGGAAGGCAACGCGTTCGGCGTCCTTGACGATTCGGTCGGCCTCTTCCCTGGCCCGCTCGAGCAGGGAGGCCTTCTCCTGTTCCCACTGTGCCCGAAACTCTTCTGCCTCGCGCCTGAGATCCTCAACCGTGGGGCCCGTGTACTCTTCGACCTCCTCGAGGTCCTGCGCCACGAGCTGCGGGGCGAACTCTTCGGGAGGTTGGATGTACACCCTCCGAAAAGTGTTCTTGATCTCCTGCGCCCTGAACACGTTCTTTGCCATCTGCTTACACCACCAACTCGTGAGGAAAGTCGCGCGCGGCTATTCTCGGAACCTGCCGCCTGGCCAGACAGTTAGACGACAAGTTCGTCTTCTCCGGCTCGGGCAACGACGATCTCGCCCTGCTCTTCGAGCTTCCGGATGATGGACACGATCTTCTGCTGCGACTCCTCGACGTCCTTCATGCGAATGGGGCCCATATACTCCATGTCTTCCTTGAGAAGCGTCGCGGCGCGCTTGCTCATATTCCGGAAGATCTTGTCCTGGACCTCCGTGTCGACGCTCTTCAGCGCCTTTGCCATCTCGCTCACGTCCACCTCGCGCAGCACCTTCTGAATCGCGCGATCATCGAGCATGACGATGTCCTCGAAGACGAACATCCGCTTCTTGATGTCCTCGGCGAGCTCGGGGTCCTCTTCTTCGAGACTCTCGATGATGACCTTCTCCGTCGAACGGTCGACGAGGTTCAGAATCTCCACGATGCTCTCGACACCGCCTGCCGCCGTATAATCCTCGCTCGAGAGCGTCGAGAGTTTCTTCTCAAGCACCCGTTCGACCTCGCGAAGCGTTTCGGGACTGGTGCGGTCCATCGTGGCGATGCGTTTGGCGACATCACTCTGGATCTCATGAGGCAGGCTCGAGAGGATAACCGAGGCTTTCTGCGGTTCGAGGTACGCGAGTATGAGAGCGATCGTCTGCGGGTGTTCGGTCTGGATGAAGTTCAGCAGGTGCATTGGGTCGGTTCGACGAACGAAGTCGAAGGGGCGCACCTGGAGGCTCGACGTCAGACGATTGATGATGTCAACCGCCTTCTGACTGCCGAGGCTCTTTTCGAGAAGCTCCCGGGCGTACTCGATACCGCCGGTCGTGATGAAGTCCTGAGCCATCATAAGCTCCTGGAACTCCATCAGAACCCGGTCGCGATCCTCCGAATCGACGCTCTCGAGCCGGGCGATCTCGAACGTCAGCGCCTCGATCTCATCCTCGCGCAGATGCTTGAATATCTCCGAAGAGATCTCGCTCCCAATCGTCACGAGGAAGATCGCCGCCTTCTGGCGTCCGGTCAGCTCCTTCTTCAGTCCGCCCTTCTTGCTGCCGGTACCGCCACCTGCGACGGGGTTGGCTGTCTGCTTCGCCATACTACTCCTCCATCAGCCAGGTGCGAATGAGCTGCGCCACGTCTTCCGGGTGCTCACGAGCCATGTTGATCGCGTTCTCCTGCATCTCAAGCCGCGCCCGCTCCTCAACCGACATCTCGACTTCGGTACCTTCCTCTTCCGCACTTCTGAGCGCCGCCTCGCGCATCGCCTGATGCTGACGCGCGAGCTCCTCTTCGCGAAGACGTCGTCTGCGCTCGACCTCGCGGCTGATCAGACGGAACCCGATGAACGCCACGAGGAGGATCGCTATCCCGATCAGCGAGTACAGCACTATCTGCTGTATCTGCCGCTGGCGTCTGGCGGCTTCATCCTCCTCAAGATGCTCGAGGGTTCGATCGAACGGCACGTGTTGAACCGTCACCGCGTCTCCGCGCGCCGCGCTGAACCCGATCGCGTGCCGGACAATCTGTTCGACCGACGAAAGCAACTCGGCCGACGGTGCGATGTAGGTTCGCTCTATCGTACCGTCGGAGTTGATGAGCAGCTGCCCGGTTTCATCATACTGTTTGCGCCAGACTCCGTCGATGGCCACACCGACGGTCCTTCGCCCGAGCTGCGGGCTCCTGACCTCCTGAATGTCGCGGCTTGAGATCTCGTTGTTCTGCCGCCTGACGGTATTGCTCCACTCGCCGACCGTGTCCTGCAAGTCCCGGTACGCCGGCGGGGTCTGTCCTTCCTGTCCCGGAGGGCCTTCCGGGTTGAAGCCGGTCCCGCGGAATCGTTCCTCGGTACTCTCGACCGAAAGCGGGATGTAGAGCTCGAGCTGGGAATCGTCGAACGGGGTGAGCGGATTGTTCTCACGGATGACCGTAGGCAGTATCTCCCGCGTACTCACCTGCTGCTGACTCATGTCGATCTCGACCTCGAGCCGGGGGATGCGAACCCGGTCGGGAGTGAGCATCCCGGCGAGACCTTCGAGAATCTCACCGCGGATCCGGCGTTCCTCGCTCGCCTTCAGCTGCAGCTCCTGGCGGGTCTGCTGGATCCGGTCGAAGGCGGTCAGGCTCTCGAAATCGTTGAGGACCACGCCCGTCGTATCGGTGATCGTGATATTCTCCGACCGCAATCCCTCGATGGCAAACTGAATCAGCTTGGAGATCCCCTCGATCTTCGCCCGATTCTCCCGAATATCGCTGCGGGGCTTGGGCATGAGGATCACGCTCACGGTGATCGGGTG
>SLST01000161.1 GCA_007130265.1 Spirochaetales bacterium | reverse complement strand
GGTTGACCGCGGAATCTCACCACAGCCCACCGATCCGGGCGCCACAGGAGGCGCAGGCGCCGCTGTTCATCCGCACCGCCTCGATCACGAACCCGAGTCGCTCGATGACCTTCTCCCCGCACGATGGGCAGAAGGTGTTCTCGCCTTCATGCCCGGTCACCTTCGCGACGTAGGTGAAGGGTAATCCCTCATCCATCGCGATAGCACGCGCCCGGCTGAGCGTTGACACCGGAGTGGGCGGAAGATTTGCGAGTTTGTAGAGCGGGTAGAAGCGGGCGAAGTGGAGCGGCACATCGGGCCCGAGCTCATCTCGAATCCAACGGGCCATTTGCCGTATCAGGTCCTCGTCGTCGTTCAGCGTGGGAATCAGAAGATTGGTGATCTCGATATGTACTCCGGCGCGGGAGAGAAGCCGCAGGCTCTCGAGCACCGACTCGAGCTCTCCGCCACAGAAGTCACGGTAGAAGGCCGGATCGAAACTCTTGAGGTCGACATTCACGGCGTCGATCGTGCCGGCGAGCTGCTCGAGTGGCTCACGCTCGATGTACGCACTCGTATGGACCAGGTTCAGCAGTCCGGCTCTGCGTGCACGGCGGGCGGTGTCGTACATGAACTCGAAGAAAGCGACCGGCTCGCCGAACGCGTAGCTCACCGACCGGGCGCCCATCGCCTGCGCCTGCCGGACGACCTCATCGGGCGGGAGATCGTAGGCGTGGACCTCCTCCGGGTCAACGAGTGCCATGTCCCATACCTCGCAGAACGCGCATTCGAGGGGACAGCCGCTCGTGGAGACCGACAGCGCCCGGGTCCCCGGGTGCACATGGTAAAACGGCTTGCGCTCCACCGGGTCGATCTGGACGAGGCTGGGATTTCCGTACACCATTGTATACCCCTCGCCGGCCCGGTTCTCGCGTACCCGGCACGCGCCGCGGCGCCCCGGTGCCAATCGGCACCGTTTTGGACAGAGCGTACACTCGATGTGCCGTCGGTCGTGTCTGCGAAACCACGGAGAGCGTTCACGCCGGATGAGCCCGAACTCGGCCGACTGCGCCTGGACACGACCCGGCGTACCGAGCACGCCGGCGAGCGCAAGCGCGCAGGCGCCTGCGGCCCCCGCCTTCAGAAAGTCTCGCCGGTCCCTATCAGGAGTATCGTGCTGCATGAACCACCCTCCCTGTCAGGAGTACCAAGAAAGCGGTGCCGTTGGCAATGGCCGCGAGCAGGCAGGCTGCAACGATACCGAGCACCGGAGCCACGGCAATTCCCGCGACGAGCGAGCCGGCACACGCCCCAAAGAGCTCGAGCCCGTAGACCGTCCCGGTCGCCCGTTCGGCACGACTGCCGGTCTTCAGGCAGAGGGCGGCCGCGATGGGGAAGTCGACGCCGTTGAGGAAGCCCGCGGCAAAGGTTACGAGAAGGAAGAAGGCGAACCGGATCGCCGCGGACTCGATGCCCGCGGTTCGCGGCAAGGCGAAGGCAATGAGCGCGGCGCAGATGGAGATCGCAAGCTGCACGCCCATCAGCAGTCGCGGGTTCGCCCGGTCTCGCACGAACCGATGAATACACCAGGCGCCGAGCGCGAGTCCGGCCATGAACCCGGCGACGATCAGGCCCACCATCTCGTACACGAACCCGTATACCGACTGAAAGGCGAAGAGCAGCGCAACCTGCAACGACATCGTTGAGAGACCCGTCGTGAATACTGCAACGAGCAGCGGATACCGCCCCACCGGTGACCGCGGGGGCTCACGGCGTACCAGCGGAAACACCACCGCCAGAACGAGCGAGAGACCGACGGGTGGGACGATCCACCAAGGCCGAACCCGCAGCACGCCTCGCAACACGGCAGCGTGGGCCGCCCGGGTGAGCTGGTTCCAGTACGCCAGGGTGTGTACGTAGCCAATAGGACGGAAGTCGGTGTTGATGAAGAATCGCTCTCGCACCGGCGGCAACGTAGGCTCCTCCCGCTCCTGTTCAGCGACAGGAGGCGCGAACAGCGGTCCGGTGTCGGGCGCCGAGAGGTGGGCGTCGTCGGAGCGGCCGTGATGACGCAGAATCCAGTTGACCCGCCGCAGCGGTCCCGGCTCGAGCAGGAGCTCGAACTGGCGAGCCGAGAAGCCCGGGGTCGCGATGCCGGCGGCATGGTAGCGAGCAGTCAGGCGCGCCGGATCCTCGGATATCGTCCCGGCCGCCTCCGTCGCGAAGAAGTGGAGGTTTCGCTCCCCAACGACAAGCACGTGCGCGAATACTCGCTTCAGGGTATGGAAGATCGTCGCATTCCGGTTCGCGATCTCAACGCCTCTCGCGTCGCCGGTTGATCCCGCGGTGATCACGAGCACTCCGCCGTCGGACAGGGCCCCGGCGGCCTCGCGGAAAAACTCCACCGTGTAGAACCGGTTCAGCACCGCGGTCGACGGATCAGGCGCGTCGACGAAGATCAGGTCGTACCGCCGGTCTACTCGTCTCATGAAGAGCCTGCCGTCACCATGCACGAGCCCGACCTCGTCCCGTTCGAGCGCAAGGCGGGTTTGCTCACCGGTGTACTCGACGGCGGTCGATGTGACGACAGGATCGAGCTCCACGTAATCCACCCGCTCAACCGGATACCGGACAACCTCGCGGAGCAGGCCACGCATTCCGCCTCCCACGAGCAGAACCCGGCGCGGATCCGGGTGCTGTGCCATCGCCAGATGGGCGGACACGACGGCATCCTGCTCCTCGAGCGCCGGATCGGATGCCTCGGGTCCCGCCAGCGAGAAGAGCAGGTTTCCGCTCTGGAAGAAGCTGTACTGGTCCTCCCGGCGCAGGACGCTGACGGCACCGTAGCGGGAATGGCGCACGCCCACGAGTTCGTGCCGTGGCGCGAGCGTGCGCCATTGAGACTCGTAGGCCCACGAGTCGATCAGCGGAAGAACCGGCACGCTCGCGATTGCGACGAGAACCATGCCCCACAGGAGCGGTCGTCTCCTGCCGCGGGAGCAGAGCAGGCCGGTGACCGCCATGGCCAGGCCGACTCCCACGATCGCCTGAAAACTGCCGATCAGGTGAACGAGCAGGAGCGCGAAGAGCAGCCCGCCGACGGCATTTCCGAGCGCTTCGGCTACGTAGGTCCTGTCGGCCGCCGCGGTATCAAATGCGCGATCGCTCCGGCGCCAGGCCCGGGCGAGCAGCACGAACTGGGCTCCGAGCAGAAGGCCCACCGGGGCGGTCACCAGGGTCGCCGCGACGAGCATGTCGACGACTGAGAGGTAGGCCCCCGGCTGGACCGGGAAGAACGACCGCAGGCCTCGAATCACGGCGATCGTGACCGGGAACGTCACGAGGACGGCCGCCGCGATCACGCTCATAGCGAGCACCTCGTCGGTCTGCTCCCGAACTCTCCCGGTGATTCGGCTGCCGACTCCCACCCACACCGTCCACGCACCAAGGATGATCCCGAAGCTGAGCTCGTTCCCGTGGAAGACCATCAGGAACTCACGCAGCAGGACAACCTGCCCTATCTGGCAGGAGAATCCGAGCGCGAGCACCGGTAGAAGATGGGGTAGTCGACTCTCGTTCATACCTGCGCCATACGACGGATCAGGACGGTTGCTCGAGTTTCACCTGGTACACCTGTTCAATCGTGTTGAGATCCTCGTAGAGCGCGCGAATGTCGGTGGTATCAGCGATCTTCACGAGGAACTTCATCTTGACGGTCTGCTTCTCGAGCGCTTGGGTTACATCGATGTTACTCACGTGGATGTCGTGTCTCCTGAGAATCGGCAGGACCACATCAGTCGTGATCTTCGTGTCCCGTATGTTCACCTCGAGCGTCTTGAAGGCCCGATCCGGGAACATTCGTCGCTCGACCTTGCTGAGAAAGGTCAACGCGAAAAGCGCAATGAGGGTACCCGTGGCGGCCACAAAGTAGAGTCCGCCTCCGATCGTGAGACCGAGCGCCGCGGCGATCCAGATCGACGCGGCGGTCGTCAGGCCACGCACGTTTCCGCCGAACCTCATGATCGTACCCGCGCCGATGAACCCTATCCCGGATACCACCTGCGCCGCAATCCGCCCGGGATCGCCTCCCCGCCCGAGCGTAAGCGCCTCGTTCGGGCTGAGGCCGTCCGGCCCCGCCGCCATCGACATACTGAGGATCATGAGCACGCATGCGCCGAGCGAAATGAGGATGTGGGTCCGAAGGCCTGCGGCCTGGTTGCTTCGCTCGCGCTCGAGCCCGATCGCACCGCCCACGAGCAGGGTCAGGAAGAGCCTCAGAGCGTACTCGAGAACGAACTGTTCAGAACTGAGTAGCTCCTGGAACCAGCCCATCAACCCTCCTGCGCGCGGCACTCAGGGACTGCCGCCAATCCCAGTCTACCACGGGAGAGCCGGACCATCACCCCCTCGCGATGATGGTTTCACGGTGATCCTCGCGTCCGCCACCGGCGGTGGCGAACTACCCCTGCGTCAGCGCCTTAATGTACTGCAGCCGCTCGAGCTCCTCGGGACGGTACTCGCCGGATGCCGGGAACCGGCCGCGCGCATCGCCGACGCCGGCATAGCCGTTCGCCGAAAGCCACGCGTCGAGCTCGGAGATGATGCTCGAGATGGCCCGGATCTTCGCGGTATAGAGCGCTGAGGCAATCTGCACGACGCCGGCGCCGGCGACTATTGCCTTTGCCGCGTCCATTCCCGTATGAACGCCGGTCGACAGTGAGAGATCACAGGAAACCCGGGGCGAGAGGATCGACACCCAGCGCAGCGGGAGTTGGAGTTCGTCAGACGTGCTGTAACGGTTCCCCGGCACCGGCGTGAGCGCGACCGGATCGACATCGAACTGATAGAACCTGTTGAACAGGACCACACCGTCGACCCCCGCGTCGATCACTCTGGAGACCACGTTCGGAAGAGCGGTGAAATACGGCCCGATCTTCACGGTGATCGGCAGGCGTGTCTGCCTGCGAACCACGCGAACGATCGAGACCATTGCCTCCTCAATGTCCTGCGCGGTATCGTCCGGACCTACGGGCATCAGCGCGATATTGAGCTCGAGCGCGTCTGCTCCGGCGGCTTCTATCTGCGAAGCGTAGTCGGTCCACGCGTCGCCGGAGGTACAGTTCACGCTCGCGATAATCGGAACGTCAACGGCGCGCTTGGCATCCTCGATCAGCTTCAGATAGGGCCGCGGGCCGCGGCTGTGCGCGAGATCCTGCAGGTACGCCCGGGCCTCGTCCGGAAAGGCTGCGCCCGCCGCTCCGTCAGCGCCCCCGAGCTCGGCAACGATCTGCTCCTCGAACAGCGACTGCAAAACGACCGCCCCGGCGCCGGCCTCGGCACACTGGCGAACGCCGTTCACCGATCCGGTAATGCCGCAACTCGACGCGACGACCGGATTCCGCAGGCTGAGTCCGAGGTATTCGGTGCGAAGATCCGTCAGTAAGCCAGCCATAGAGCAACTCCTTGGTCGTGAGTGGCGGCGAGTCCGCTCACCAGAACAGGAATCCGGCGAACACGATCGCGAAGACGGCGAGCGAGAAGAGCACGACCGGGTTCGTCTTGAACGTATCCGTAGTTTCCGAAATGCGCGAAGACTCACGAATCGCGCCGACGAGCACGAACATGACGGCAAACCCGATCGCGCTGCCCCCCGCCGCTGCCACGACGAGGTCGAAATCACCGTAGGTCGTCGCGAGCATCTGTACGCCCACCAGCGGGGCGATCGCAAGCACCGCCTGCGGCATCCCCAGCCACTCGCCACGCAACTCGCCGACGGCGAGCAGCGACCCTACGCCCAGGAGGCCGACGACGATGTAGACCGCCGGGGCTGCCACCGACGGCAGGGCGGCCGCGATCGCACCGCCGATCATGCCGGCGAGGAACAGCGCCAGGGCGTGTCGCAAGGCCGGCGTGTACGAGCTGCGCGCCGAACGGGGGAGCACTGCCGCGAGCAGGGCCCCGACGAACGTCATCACGACCGGATTCTCGATTAGCATGGAGTCCAGGAAGGCTCGTGCGATGTCACTCATCAATACCTCCGGCCGATTCAGTGGAATCCTGCATCCCGAGAGCACTCGAAACGATACGGGCCGCGAGCACGACGGTCGCGATCAGGAGAAGCGCGCCCACCGGCGATGCGAGGAAGCCTGCGCGGATAGCGAAGCTCCCTCCCGGCAGATAGCCGAGCAGCGTTCCCCGCCCGAAGAACTCACGCACCGCCCCTGCGCCCACGATGAGCGCCGCGAACAGAGCCCACGAACCGAGCACGTCGCGGCCCGACGCGTCGTCGCCGGTCGCGTAGTAGACGATCGGCATGAGTCCGGCGATCCTGAGGAAGAGCATCGCGCCGTCACGGACCGGCACGAGGTACGCCGCGACCGATGCGAGCGCCCAGGAGACGACGAAGCCGCACGTGAAGAGCACACCCCACCGCGCGGCCGCAGGAATCGCGGCGGAAAGCCGCAGCAACACCCATACGACATAGACGAGGAGC
>SLST01000006.1 GCA_007130265.1 Spirochaetales bacterium | reverse complement strand
TCTTCGTGTTCAAGTACCTGCCCATGGGCGGGCTCGTGATGGCGTTCAAAGACTACCGGCCCATGCTCGGCATTTTCGCCAGTCCCTGGAACGGCCTGGAGAACTTCATGTTCTTCTTCCGCTCGAGCCTAATCTGGAACGTCACCCGCAACACCTTGCTATACAACCTTTCGTTCATCATCCTGACGCCCATCGTCTCAGTGACCTTCGCGATCATGATGTACGAGATCGCGAAACGCTTCTATATCAAGCTCTACCAGACGGTGCTGTTTCTGCCGTTCTTCATGTCGTGGGTCGTCGTCTCCATCATGCTCTACGCCTTTCTCAATACGCAGAGCGGACTCCTGAACCGCCTCCTCCTGGAGCTCTTCGGGATCCCGGCCATCAGGTGGTATACACGGCCGGAGCTGTGGCCGTTCATCATCGTCTTCATGCACCTGTGGAAGAACGTCGGCTACTCCACCGTCATCTACTATGCGGGCCTTATGGGCATTGATCCGTCGCTCTACGAGGCTGCGGAAATAGACGGCGCCGGGCGATGGCAGCGCATCACCCGAATCACGCTTCCCATGCTCTCGCAGCTGATCGTCATCATGGCTATCCTGGGGATCGGGAGGGTCTTCTTCGCGGACTTTGGTCTCTTCTACCAGCTGCCGCTCCAGTCGGGCCCTCTTCTTCCTACTACGGACGTGATCAACTACTTCACCTACCGTGCGCTGATCGAGATCAGAGATTACGGGATGGCCGCTGCGGTCCAACTCTACCAGTCGGTGATGGGACTGATACTCGTGGTCACGACGAACCTGCTCGCCCGGCGTATCTCCGGCGGCGAACAGGGGCTTTTCTAGGATGATCGCATGAAGACGGAAACGAGAGCGGACAAGACAGCCAAGCTCGTCATGCATGTGATCCTCGCGACCGCGTGTCTTCTCTGTCTGATCCCCATGCTTCTGACGGTCGCGATCTCGTTCACGAGCGAGCGTGAAATCGTGTTTCACGGCTACCGCCTCATTCCCCGTGAGTTCTCACTGCGCGCGTACGAGATAATCTTCGAGCGTCCTACCGCGCTGATCAACGCCTACTGGGTAACGATACGCATAACGGTTCTCGGAACGGTCTTTGGCACCTTCTTCATGGCGATGGCCGCGTTCTCGCTCTCTCGCAAGGATTTCAGCTGGAGAGGACCAATCGTCTTCTTCTTCCTGTTCACGATGCTCTTTGACGCGGGTATCGTGCCCACCTACATGCTTATCACGCAGTACCTGCGGATGCAGAACACGCTTCTGGTGCTCTTTCTGCCGCTGATGATCACTGCATGGCACACGATCCTGCTCATCACGTATATGCGGCAATTGCCGTTCGAGCTCATCGAGTGCGCGAAGGTGGAGGGAGCAGGCGAGTTCTACATCTTCCTGCGTATCGCTCTGCCGCTCTCCAAACCCGCTATCGCGACGATCAGCCTCCTGCTCGCGCTCCAGCTGTGGAACGAGTGGTTCTACGCGCTTCTCTTCATCACGCAGAGGAACCTCGTCCCGCTGCAGTACTGGATGCAGCGCGTAATGCGCGACATCCAGTTTCTCCTGCAGCACGAGGCGCAGATGGCCGGAGGTATCGATCTGAGTCAGTTACCCACCGAGACCACGCGCATGGCGATGGCGGTGCTCGCGGCGGGCCCGATGATGTTCATCTTCCCCTTTTTCCAGCGCTACTTCGCGCGCGGGCTGCAGGTCGGATCGATTAAAGGTTGAGCCTATTGGGCCGGGACGTTGTCCCGGAGAATACAATGAGAAAGGAGTTTCAACGATGAAACGCACACTATTTCTGCTCATCGCAGCGCTTCTGGTGCTTGCGACGGCAACGCCGCTCTTCGCGGCAGGACAGGGTGAGGCTACAGTCCCTGAAGACCAGCCGCTGATCTGGTACATTCCCGGCGGTGGAGGATATCCGTACAACGAGGCGGACGAGCGGGACGTGTACGCGGCGTTCAACGATCTGCTCGAGCGCGACCTTGGCACGACGGTCGAGATCAACGTCCAGGGTTCCTTCGGTGAGTACGACGAACGGATGCCGCTGATCCTCGCCTCCGGTGAGTACATGGACATCCTCTGGACCGCGGTCTGGAGCAACGACTTCCTGCAGAACGCGTCTGACGGGTTCTACGCCGGTCTCGATGACCTGCTCGAGGAGTACGGCCAGGACATCCTCGCCGATATCCGTGAACAGCTCGAGGCCACACGCGTGGACGGTGAGATTCGGGCCATCTGGTCGCAGCAGATCGCCGCGTACAACTCGGTGTTCAGCGTTCGCATGGACCTCGTCGAGAAGTACGGTTGGACGCCGGAGACCGTGACGTCCATCGACCAGATTGAGCCGTGGCTTGCCGAAGTCCGAGATAACGAGCGAGAGCTTGTTCCTTTCGGCCGACCCGAGTGGGGATTCCTGCAGCCGTACTACGGTATTGGAAATTTTGGCTTTCTCGACGGCATTCTGGGCGTCAGGGTGGAGGACGACTCTCTTGAGGTCCTCAACCTCCTTCAGACTCCGGAGTTCCGCGAATGGGTCGACCTGGCGTACCGGTGGCAGAGCGCAGGATTCATCCCGGAGGATGGCCTGACGTATACGGACGACCAGTGGCGTCAGATGCAGAACCAGGCCCGGGCGGCATTCGGTCACCATAACACGTACAATCCACAGCTGGCCGAAGTAGAGCACGCCGGCGTGCTCTACAAGACCTACCGCATTGGCGAGCCGTTGACGCTGACTTCGAACATCACGAACACACTCCACGCAGTCCATTCACGGTCCGTGCAGAAGGAGAAGGCTGTTGAGATGCTGAACTGGCTCTGGACCAATTCGGAGGCATATAACACCTTGGTCTGGGGTCTTGAGGGCCGTCACCACGAACGGCTTGGCCCAAACCAGATCCGTCCCATCCAGGATTCCGGTTACTACACGAACCTCCCCTGGATGTTCGGCAACACGTTCATCGGCTATCTCCTGCCCGGCCAGGATGAGGATCTGTTCGACGAGGTCGCACGTCTCAACGAGGAATCCTTGAAAGCAAACATTCTGGGGTTCAACGCGGACCGCAGCGAGGTGAGGACACTCATCGCCTCGGTGAGCGCCGTGGTCGACCAGTTCGAGACGCCTCTGATCGGCGGTTGGGTCAACCCGGAGACGGCCATTCCTGAGTTCCAGGCCGCACTCAATCGGGCCGGCTTCCCGGAACTGATCGAAGCGCTCCAGGTGCAGGTCGACGAGTGGGCGGCGGTCAACCGCTGACAGGCCGAAACCCGTCTCGTTTCCAGGCAATCAATCTATGGGCCGCCCTTCGGGGCGGCCTTGCTTGCGAAGGCAGCGCGGTACCCGGAGCCGGGCGTTGCGGCTCAGCTCCAGTCTCGTCGTCTTCGGGTGATGCCGACCACCTCCGACCGCTCGGCCGCGTCGCGCGCATACAGACACGTCGACGTCAGCATGAACGCGTCCGGTTGGGTCAGTTCGCTCTCGTGGCCGTCGCGGAGGCTTGAGAGGAAGTCGCGGTAGAGCATTGCCTCATCGGGCAGGGGCACCGGTATCGGCTGTGGTCCGTCGGTCAGGACCGTGCACTCTGCACGCGAGCCGCTCGCTTCGAGCACGCCCTTCGTCCCGACGACACGTACCCAGTCGTCGCCGTGGGTCGCGGCGTTGGCCGGGCGCAGGTAGTCCACGCTGACCGTCGCGCACCCGCCGTTACTGGTTGACAGCACCAGGCCGCAGAAATCCTGGCAGTCCGGACGTTCGGGATGGCAGAAGTTCCCCTGCGTGGCGGCGACGCTCGTGAACTCGAGGCCGGTGATGAAGCTCACGAAGTCAAGCGCATGGATGCCCACCCACCCGATGGTTCCGCCGTAGAGCGACCGGTCGCCGAACCACTGCGGGCGCGTTCCCCACTTGTAGCTCTTGCGGCCGTTGACCTGAACGGCCTCGCCGATTGCGCCGCTGCGGTAGACGCGACGTGCGGCCCGAAAGTGCGGCTCGGACCGCATGGAGAGCATGGACACCGCCCTGACGCCGTTGGTCGTGACGGCCTGATAGAGACGATCGAGCATAGGGTGATCGAGGGCCATCGGCTTCTCGCAGATCAGATGGCATCCCGCCTCCGCCGCCGCGATCGAAACCTCCGGGATCCGGTCGAGCCGAGTGCTTACGATTGCCACGTCCGGCTTAACCTCTTTGAGCATCGTCGTGTGCTCGTCAAAGTATTCTGCTTCCCGGCAAGCCGGATGGCCGGTGAAGGCGCTGATATCCTCGCCCGCGTACGCGGGACTCTGGCCGACGATCGCGGCCTCGGGCATACCGGATATCTCATCCAGCACACGCCCGGCATGCCCAAAACCGCCTATGATGACGGCTTTCAGTGGATCCATGCAGTCAATACTCCATCGGCCGTGCCGGCCGGACCCATCGGTCAGGGCCGGCTCTGCCTCCGCTGCCGGCGGCGAGGCCCCCCTGTTCCGGGCCTGCTATGCGAAGAGTCCGGTGTCTACTCCAAGCCGCGTCCCGAGCTCGTCGAGCTGGCTGAGGAGGCCGGGCTCGATCGGGATACCGGTGCGGCTGCGCTCGGCTCGGCGGACGGCCTCCGGCTCTCCCGGGAAGTAGAGCGGCTCGTCGGGGTCCTGCTTCGGGAGGGCGTGCAGTTCCCTGATGTAGTGCTCCATTCGAGATCGCACCTCGTCGATCGGCACGAGCGCACCAATGTCCCACATCGTGATGAAGTGGCCGAGTTTGCGTGGCGCGTCGAGCTCCTCGTACATCCGGTTGATATGGGGCCCGTACGGCATACCGGAGAACATCGAGCTGAACAGGTCGATCACCATCGCAAGTCCGGCACCCTTGTAGGTGGCGATCGGCTGCATCCCCTCGAGCGCGTGCGGATCGGTGGTTGGATCGCCGTTCTCGTCGAAACCCCAGTCGTCCGGGATGCTCCGGTTCTCGGTCCGGGCGAGCGCGATCTTGCCAAAGGAGACCTTCGTCGTGGCAAAGTCAAGCGTGAAGGGCTCGCCTTCGGTTGGAAAGCCGAATGCGATCGGGTTGGTCCCGGCGAACGGCTTGCGCGCGTTGTACGGCACGATCCGCACGTCGGTATGGGTGGTGACCAGTCCCACGAACCCGGCCGCGGTGATGTCGCGCAGATAGTAGCCGGCCATCCCGAAGTGGCTGGAGTTGCCGATCGCCACGGTCACCGAGCCCTGCTCGCGACACACGGGGATCGCCTCATCGATTCCGCGCTTCGTCACCGCGTGGCCGAGGCCGTCGTCCCCGTCCACGCGGAGGAACGAAGGGCGCGGCCGGCCGAAGGTCACCTTCGGCTGTGCTTTGATCGACCCGTTCGACAATCGCGTGACGTAGTGGGGCAACCGGATGATACCGTGGCTGTCCACGCCGGAGAGGTTCGCGTAGAGCAGGCAGTCGATCACGGTCGCGGCGTCGTCCGCCGGAACGCGGCAGGCAGTCAAGACCGCCTCTCCGTAGGTGCGAAGCGCGTCGGAAGGGATCGTTTTCATGGCGCCATCCTACCACAGAGGCGGACCGGTGGTACACCTTGATCTCTCCGCGGAAGAATGATCGTTGCCAGAATGTCGAGCGTAGCGCGGCCGTGATTTCGGCGGCCCGCGATGGCCGGCTCGGCGAAGCTCAGTACTTCACAGAACCCGCCATGGCGCCGCCTGCGATGTGGCGCTGGAAGAAGAGGAACATCAACAACGGCACGATACTCGCGAAGGTGAGCGCTGCCGAAAGGACCGGCACGGGAAGCCCGTGCTCGCCCTTCATGAGTGCGATGCCGAGCGTGAGCGTGCGCATTCCCGGCTGCTGGAGCAGCAGGAGCGAGAACGGAAGCTCGTTCCACATCGCCTGAAAGCCGATGATTGAGATGATCGCCATCATAGGAAGCGCGATCGGGATCATGAGACGAAGCAGGATCTGGAAGACGTTCGCGCCGTCGATGCGAGCCGATTCGATGATCGAGCGCGGGATCGACGAGAAATACGTGGTCATGATATAGGTGCCGAATGGTGCGAAGTACGCGACCCACACGAGGATGACTCCCAGAAAGGTGTTCACCAGTCCCAGGTTCACCGCCATCATGTACACGGGAACGGCGATAATCATCTGCGGGAAGATCATCAGGAAGAGGACGGCGGTGAAGATCGCAAGCTTCCCGCGAAACCGCAGAAGTCCGAATGCGAACCCGGCAGCGCTGCAGACCGCGAGGTAGAAGACGAGTCCGAACGGGATGAGGATGGCGTTGTTGCCGAGGTAGCGCGCGAGACCCACCTGGTCGATGATGTGTCGCCAGTTGGCTCCGGTCCACGTCTGCGGCAGCCCCATCTGGTTCACGTTGTACTCGGCGGTCGTCTTGAATCCCGTCACGAAGGAGAAGTAGAGCGGGAAGAGCGCCATCGCGGAGAAGAGGATCAGGAAGAAGTAGATGATGATCCGCGCAGTCCGCTGTCCAAGGAAGACGTTACCCTG
>SLST01000519.1 GCA_007130265.1 Spirochaetales bacterium | reverse complement strand
GGGAGTTTCACTGCTCTCGACGACGTCTCGCTCACCATCAACCGCGGAGAGTTCTTCTCGCTGCTCGGGCCGTCCGGGTGCGGGAAGACGACGCTGCTGCGGATCATCGGCGGCTTCGAAGAGCCCACCAGAGGTGGAGTCTACCTTGATGAGGCCGACGTCGTACCGTACCCGCCGAATCGTCGGCACGTGAACACCGTCTTCCAGAACTACGCGCTCTTCCCGCACCTGTCGGTGTCGGAGAATATCGCATTTCCGCTGCGCCTCAAGCGGGCGTCCGAGGCGGAGGTACGGCGCCGCGTCGGTGACTACCTGTCTCTCGTGCGGCTGAACGACCACGCGCACAAGCGTCCGGCGCAGCTGTCGGGCGGTCAGAAGCAGCGCGTCGCGATCGCGCGGGCGCTCATCAATGAACCGCGCGTACTGCTACTCGACGAGCCGTTGTCGGCGCTCGACGCGAAACTCCGCCAGCAGTTGCTGATCGAGCTCGACGCGATTCACGACCAGGTTGGCATCACGTTCGTCTACGTTACGCACGATCAGCAGGAGGCGCTCAGCGTCTCCGACCGAGTGGCGGTCATGAACGATGGCAAGGTGCTCCAGGTAGGGCGGCCCTTCGAGATTTACGAAGCCCCCGCCGACGGCTTTGTCGCGAGCTTCATCGGTGAGACGAACAGCGTCGACGCGACCGTCGTCGCGGTCGACGGGGCGATGGTCACGCTCGACACCGCTCACTTTGGCCGCGTGCTCGTCACCGACGACGACCCACCGGCGGTGGGCGAGCAGGTGCTCTTCACCGTGCGGCCGGAGAAGCTGCGCGTCACGAAGGTGTTGCCTTCGCAGATCTCCGACACAACGAACCGGATCGAAGGCGAAATCGACGAGCCAATCTACCTGGGTTTCCAGAGCAAGTTCTACGTTCGGCTCGGGAGCGGGTTCATCGCAAAAGTGTTCAAACAACATGCGAAGTACCTCGACGAGGGTCCCGAGATCAAGTGGAAGGACCGAGTCTGGGTCTTCTGGAGCGCGGGTGATGGATACATCGTTGCGCCGCGCCGTTAGCCCGTCGCCGGCGGGCGGTGGCCCTGCCAGTGAGGGCGCAGCCCGTCGGCCCACCGCACGTCGCACGGGGGGCCGTCGTCGGGGGCCGAGGCCCAGCGGTGGTCTCTACGTTGCCCCAATCGCGATCTGGATCACCGGGTTCTTCGTCGCGCCGATGCTGATCATCATCGCGTACAGTTTCATGGCGCGGGGCCTGTACGGAGGAGTCGAACCGCGTTTCTCGCTCGCGGCGTACCGCGCGCTGATCAACCCGATCTTCGCACGCGTCACGCTCACGACGATCTGGATATCGGTCGCGTCCACGGTACTCACGATCGCGCTCGGGCTGCCGGCCGCGTACTACATGGCGCGCAGCGGAAACGCGAGACTGCTTCTGCTCGTGATCGTCCCGTTCTGGACGAACTTCCTGATTCGGATCTACGCGTGGATCGCGATCCTGGGGAACAACGGGTTTCTGAACGATCTGTTGCTGACGCTCGGCATCACCACCGACTTCGTGCAGTTTCTCTACAACCGCAACGCGGTCATCACCGTGCTCGTCTACACGTACCTCCCGTACGCGATTCTCCCGCTCTATTCGACGATCGACCGGTTCGACTTCACGCTGTTGGAAGCCGCGCGCGATCTGGGCGCGACGCACCTCCAGAGCCTCGCGCGGGTGCTCCTGCCCGGGATCCGAACCGGGATCTTCACCGCGGTACTGTTCACGTTCATCCCGACGTTCGGTGCGTACGCGGTTCCGCAACTGATCGGCGGGCAGGACAGCTACATGCTCGGCAACATCATTGCGCGCGAGCTCACGATAACGCGAAACTGGCCACTCTCGTCGGCGATCTCCGTTGTCATTACGCTGATCACGACGGCCGGGTTGATGGTCTACATGTACCTGAACCGTCCAAGGAGACGTACATGATCGGCCGGCCGAGGCTGTCCCGGTTCGTGTTCTGGATGACGATCGTGTTCCTCTTTCTGCCGCTGCTGGTGCTGATTCTCTACTCGTTCAACAGCTCGCGACGGATGGCGTGGGAAGGGTTTTCGCTTCGCTGGTACCAGGAGCTCCTCTTCGCGTCGCCCAACCTCTGGCGCGCGTTTGGCAACAGCCTGCTCATCGCGTTCGGCTCCGCGCTGACGGCCACGGTGATCGCGACGCTCGGCGCGATCGGCATCAACTGGTACTCGCTGCGGATCCGCGCCTACGTCCAGGCAGTCAGTTTCATGCCGCTCATCCTTCCGGAGATCATCGTCGGCGTGAGCCTGCTCGTGTTCTTCGCGGGCGTCGGCCTGCGGCTGGGTCTGTTCACGATCTACCTGGCGCACACGAGTTTCAACCTTCCGTTCGTGCTGCTGATCGTGCTCGCGCGGCTCGAGGAGTTTGATTATACGATCATCGAAGCGTCGCGCGACCTTGGCGCCACCGAGCGGCAGACGCTCTTTCGCGTGATCCTTCCCGTGTCGATGCCCGGCATCATCTCTGGATTCCTGACCGCGTTCACGCTCTCGCTCGAGGACTTCGTCATCACGTTCTTCGTATCCGGTCCTGGATCGACGACGCTCCCGCTGTTCGTGTACTCGATGATCCGGTTCGGAGTTTCGCCGGTCATCAACGCGTTGTCCGTTGTGATCATCGCCGGAACCGTCGCGCTCGTGCTGATGGCGCGGCGGTTCGTCGCCTATACCGTTCGGTAGGTCGCCGATTATCGACCTAGGGGGTTTCCATGAAGCGAATCGCTGGTTCACTTCGACTGGCTGGTCTTCTGATCCTGGTGATTGCTGCGCTCGTCGGGTGCCGCGGCAACACCGCCGGGGGCGGGCGACTCTACATCTACAACTGGACCTACTACATCCCCGACGAGGTCATCGCCGCCTTCGAGCAGGAGTTCGGCGTACAGGTCGTCTACGACGTGTTCGCGTCGAACGAGGAGATGTTTGCGAAGCTGCGCGCCGGTGGCACCGGCTACGACATCGCGTTTCCGAGCGGGGACTACGTGTCGATCATGGCGAACGAAGGAATGCTTCTGGAGATCGACGGATCGCGCCTGACGAACTGGGCCAATCTGGATGCCGAGGTGCTCGCGAAGATCGAGTTCGATCCCGGCAACAGGTGGAGCGTTCCGTACATGATGGGCGCGGCCGGTATCGCGGTGAACACGCGCTTCGTGTCCGACTACGAGCGGAGTTGGAGCATCTTCGACCGCACCGATCTGCGCGGCCGGATGACGATGCTCGACGACATGCGCGAGGTGCTCGGTGGAGCCCTGTCGTACCTGGGCTACTCGGTCAACACGGTCGTGCAGTCGGAGATCGACGAGGCGAAGGCGCTCGCGACCCGGTGGAGCCGCAACCTGCTCAGGTTCGACGCCGAGGCGTTCGGAAAGGCGTTCGCAAACGGCGAAGTGTGGGTTGTGCACGGCTACCAGGAGAACGTGTTCCTGGAGCTCGACGAAGACGACCGTGACCACGTCCACTTCTTCATCCCGCGTGAGGGCGGGTCGATGTACATGGATAGCATGGTGCTCCTCAAGGACGCGCGGAATATCGATCTGGCGTACCGCTTCATGGATTTCATACTTCGCGCCGACGTGATGGCGGAGATCGCCGACTGGCTCGAGCTTCCGTCGATCAACGTTCCATCACGCGACCTCATGGAGACCGTTCCGCGGTACCAGATATCCGACCTGGCCGACGCAGAGTTCAAGGAAGACATCGGGTTCGACATCGACCGCTACAACAACGCGTGGCAGGAGATCCGGGTCGGCGGCTGACACGCCCCGGCTTCCTCACTGTCTCGGCGCTGTGACTTCCAGGAGCTCCACGGCGATGGACCGGACCTCACCGTCGTGGTCGGCTGCGATCCGGCCAAGGAAGATGAAGCCGCACGCCTCGCATACGAACAGCTGTTCGCCCTCCAGAAGCTCGTCTCCCTTCGACGCATAGCGGTCCATGAGCGCTCGCTGGGCGGTGGTCACCTTCTTCCCCCACTTCACCGTCCGCAGCGCCCCGCGGTCGCCCGCTTCGGCTCCCGCGGAGGAGCTCTCTGATCCGTGCCGAACAATCCTGATGATACTTGTCAAGTTTGGGGCTCCGTGGTACGATAGCCGATCGCCGACCGTGGGCGCGTGGAGGAACAGACGTGAAAGGCGGATTGCGTGCGGTTTTCGCGATTCTGGCTGCTGCGACGGCATTCGTGTCGTGCGATCCGATGGGCCCCGGCGGGCCGCAGGATCTCGCACCGGCGTTCCCGGTGTTCCGGGTCGACCTGTTCGAGCAGAATATCATCGACACGTTCGGTTCTCAGAGTGTTGGTTTTACCTACGCGATCGCCGTCGGCGGGAACCTCCAGCGTCACGGTGCTGGAGGAAACGCGTCGCTTGCCCCCGACCCGACGCGTGCGATGGCCGCCACAGATGCGATGCACGTGGCGAGCATCAGCAAGACGATCACCACCATCGCGGTGCTGCGGCTGCTCCAGGATACCCCCGCAGTCGGACTCGGCAGCGCATTCGTGCCGTACCTTCCCTCCGGATGGTCTCCCGGCACCGGCGTCTCCGGCCTTACCTTCGCCAACCTCCTGAGGCACGAAAGCGGATTCGACTTCCCAGCCAATCAGTCCCGGTTTTCCCATGCCGACCTGCGTACGCTCATCTCAAGCGGCGTAGTGGGAGACAGCTCGAACGCGGTGTACAACAACAGCCACCACAGTCTGTTCCGGCTCATCATCCCAAATCTGCTCGGCCGGTCTCAGGGATCGAGCGAGTCGGAGGAGGAGTTCTACGCACGTGTGTTCAACGAGTACGTCAACGAGGTCGTATTTGCCCCGTTGCAGATCAGCGCGTCTCTCGCACCTGCCGCCACTCCGAATCTCTACTACGCGTTTCCGCACAATGACGCCGCTGGTCTTGGTACGGGAACGAACTGGACCTACACGCTCGATCCCGGCGCGTACGGATGGTACCTCTCAGCAGTCGATCTTGCGAAGATCCTCGTCTATCTCCACGAGACCGAGGATCTGATATCAGCGTCAATGCGAGACGCGATGGACCAGGATGAAATGGGCTACTGGAACTCGCGTACCGGCGAGCATGGTCGGTACCTGATGAAGGCAGGCTCATGGGGGTACACCGTGGACTCGGTCACGCAGGGCGTCCAGTCGATCGCCGGACGCTTTCCCGCTCACGTCTCTGCGGCTGTCATCACGAACAGCAGGCCTGCGGCCCCGCTGAATACGGCGAATCTGCTTCGCGACGCCTACGATGCCTCGTACGAGTGAGGATCCCGTGTCTTCTTCCGCTTCGGGGCAAGCATGTCCCAGATCACCCTGGTCGAACACGACCTTCGGTGCCAACGCGCTCTCCCGCGGAGTGCCGCGATCACCCGGGTAAGCGACCGAACCGCGCACGCCGTCGACACAGACCCTCGCGTAGTCTACAACCGCTAGTCGCAGCTACCTGGAGGCATCGTAGCTGACCACAACTCGCTGTCTTCCTCTGCTCGCTCGCTCGACTCCGTCGACCAGTTGCCATGCAATAGGAAACGCGCCCGAGTACGTCCGCGAGCCTCCGGGCCAATGAACGGTGACATCGGCCGTCGGGCCGTTGTCGCTGCCGGTCAGGGCAATCTGCCGCACCCACCCGTACACCGGTTCCCCCTCACCGTAGTCGAACCAGAGAGTGAGCGTACGCTCGGCCGGATCGTCATGCACCTTCGGATGGAAGTCGACTACGCCTGAGATCTCCACGCGCGTGTCGGTATCAGGGTTGATGAGCTGCGAGTCGTTGCCCCATGCTCCGGGACCGGATGCCGCATCCACGGACATCCAGCTGTTCGGCGGAAGGCGGTGGTAGAGTGTCACGCGATAGTACCCGTCGTTCAGGTTCACGATGTCGTACGGGACCATCTCGAACAGGTTGAAGCGGTATACTTCCGTGCCTCCGCTGCCGGATCCGAGCCTGCCGTTGTCGGAGACGATGATCGACATCGCCTTGGCCTCGTGGTGCTCCGGTAGCCACTGTACATAGACGTCCCGCCACTGGTAGAGGTTCGTAAACAACGGGCTGTTCCCGGATATGTCGAAGACGAGTGGATACTCGCGGTTGAGCCCGGAGGTCCAGTTCCCCCGCGCACCGTCACGATCGATCTCGATTCCGGGTCCCTGGATCAGGATCGGCATGTGCTCTGGATCAGCGCCCTGGGTCTGGAGGACGCCTTCGATCTCCATGTGCAGACGATTGCGCCGCTCATCGCGCTCAACCACCACCGCACCTTCGCCCGGGTGATACTCGACGCTGGGCGGCTGATAGAGTGGAAGCGACGAACCGTTGGCGTTCTCCGCGAACCCGTACGCAAGTACGACCTGCTCGTACCCGAGTGAACCGGGTGCGAACCCGGATACCTGCTCGTAACGGATAGGAAACACCTCGTAGAAGTTGTTGCGTCCGATTTCCGTTTCCGGGCCGCCCCACTGGCGGTAGATGAGGCTCATCGCGCGAAGATCCGCCGTGCCGGTCGCCACGACCCGGACCCAGTCGAAAAGGGTTCCTCCCTGATGGTAACTGGCCGTGATCGCAATCGTCCTCGCGGACTCGTCGACCTCTATCGCAGGGTACCAGCCGGTCGCAACTCCGGCGATCTCGAGCTGTGGCCAGAGCAGATTCGTCCGAGCTGTACCGGTACCCCAGGAACTGCTCCGTGCGATGTCTGCCAAGCTGTTAAGCCCTGTGGGACTCTCCATCGTCGCAACGTTCTCGAGCACGTACCGTTTGCGGCCGCCGGACACCTGCTGGATTGAGGCGAGGCGGAAGTCTGTGAGCGTCCAGTCGTAGAGGATACTCAGCCCGTCGGCGGCTCGGACGGTAAGAGTGACGGTCGTGGATGTTTTCGCCGCGAGCCAGTCGCTCAATGCTGCCGCCTGGTCCCCGGCGTAGTCGAAGACCAGGTCGAGTTCCCGGTTCTGCCCTGGATAATCGAGGCTGCTGTTGAAAGGGTTCGCGTTCGCTACTCGCTCGATCTCAAGGCCGGGACCGCTGACGATCTGCGCGAAGATCACCGGATCAGTAACCCCAGCGATTTCGATCTCTGCGACGTTTTCCGGTATTGTCTCCGAAGGAGGCTGTGCTGGAGAGTCGCTGATCGGGCTACCCACGTCGTCGATCGGATTCGTGCACCCGGTAGCAACGAGGATCGTCGCCACGACAAGAAACAGCAACCCGGGAACCGTTCGGAACGATTTCATCGGCTCAGCTCCTATTCTTTGTCCTTACTTTACCATATCACTAATAAAATGTCCATACGCCGTTGGAGGGGTGCCCGCCGGCCCATCGGCCCACCGAGGGACAGACACCAGCCCCGTGACAACCGTCACCCCAGATCGTAGACTGTCCGGCATGAAGAGCCCGCTCCTCCCTTATACCGCGACTCGTCACGTCACCGGAGGCCCCGGATGACCACGTTGCCTTTCGATCCACTCAGGGCGACCTTCGGCGACCGCCTTCTCACTGCCGGTGCGGAAATCTCCCGGTTCGGCCGCGACGCGATCAGCGAGGAAGGCTATGGCGGTACGCCGGACGCGGTAGTCTACCCGGAGTCGACCGACGAAGTCGTAGAGCTCGTGAACTTCGCCCGAGAGCGCGTGATCCCACTCGTTCCGCGCGGAGGCGGAAGTGGGCTCTCAGGCGGTGCGGTCCCCGTCGCAGGCGGGATCGTCGTGGCGATGGAGCGGATGAACCGCGTCATCGAGATCGATACGGCAAACCTTGTCGCCGTTCTCGAGCCGGGTGTCGTGACGAAGGCGCTCGACTCGATGCTTGAGCCTCACGGGCTCTTCTTCGCTGGCTATCCCATGAGCGAGGAGATCTGCCAGATCGGCGGGAACGTGGCGGAGAACGCCGGGGGCGGAAGGGCGGTGAAGTACGGCGTGACCGGCGACTACGTGCTCGGGCTCGAGGTCGTGACCGCCGCAGGTACGGTGCTCAGGCTCGGCGGCCGGCGCGTGAAGGACGTCACCGGCTACGACCTCATCGGCCTCTTCGTCGGTTCGGAAGGGACGCTCGGGATCGTGACGCAGGTAACGCTGAGGCTGCTTCCCCGTCCGGCGGCACGCGCGGTGGCGCTCGGCTTCCTCACCGACGAGTCCCGGCTTGCCGAGGTCACCCCGGCGCTCCTTGCTCTTCCCGCGCGGCCTTCGGCCGTGGAGTTCGCTGATGCGGCGTGCATGCGCCTCCTCTCGTCACTCTCCGCGCAGTGGCGTTGGATTCCATCCGGGGCGGCGATGCTCCTGGTAGAGTTCGACGGCTCGGACGCGAACCGGGTCGCCTCAGAGCGCGATGAGGCGGCTGCGCTTCTGAAGTCGCATGGCGTCGTCGAGGTCAGCCGATCGGGCACCGAGGCGGACTACGAGAAACTCTGGCTCCTGCGCAAGCAAGTGCCCTGGGCGCTCATGAAGAAGAGCCCGCACCAGACGATGGAGGACATCACCGTTCCGGTCGCCGGGACGTGGCCGCTGATCGCGGGCACCCGCGAGACGAGCCGTCGGCGCGGCGTTGAGATCGCGAACTTCGGCCACCTCGGCGACGGCAACATACACGTCACGCCGCTCAAGCCCGACGGTCTCGACGTGGGACGGTGGCATGAGGAGCTGCCCGATCTGCAGACCGAGCTCTACCGTCTTGCCGCCTCGCTCGGTGGGACCATCTCCGGCGAGCACGGCATCGGCCACAAACGGCGCGCCTTTCTCCCGCTCGTCCTCGGCGAGGCGGAGCTCGAGACGATGCGCGCGGTCAAGCAGGCGCTCGACCCGCTCGGGATCATGAATCCCGGCAAGGCGGTGTAGCGGTGCGCGGGCCGAGACCGTGGACCTTCATCCACGTGACGGACATGCAGCCGGGCTCTCCGCGGTCGTTTCGCTACAATCCGGCCTGGGCGGAGAACTGGGAGACGGCGCGTCGGCAGATCATCGAGCGTCGACCCGAGTTCCTGCTCGTGGGCGGCGACGTCAGCCGTGACGGTTCGATTCACCGCTGGGAGCTCGAGGAGATGAAGGCGAGCCTTGAGGCGATGGAGATACCCTATCGCGTCATTCCCGGCAACATGGACACGGGGAACAAGCACACCCGACGCCAGGGGCCGTTTCCCGAGCGCGACGATGTATCGCTCAATATCACCTCTGAGCAGCTTCTGCAGTTTGAGTCGGTCTTCGGGCCGAGTCGGTGGACCTTCATTCACCGCAATGTTCGCGTTTCCGGACTGTGTGACATGGTGCTCGGCTCGGGACTGACCGAAGAGGCACGAACCTGGGAGTGGCTCAATCGGCAGCAGACCGCAAAGCGTGCCGAGCATCACTTCTGGCTGATCCACTATCCGCTCTTCATTGATCGCCTCGACGAGCCTCGATTCGCCATCACCCGTCGCGAGACCTACTACGAGTGGTACTTCTGCCTCGATCAGGACTCCCGCGATCGACTCCTTGCCACCTTCAAGGCCACCGGCGCCACGCGTGTGGTCTCAGGGCACGTCCACTGCCGCATGGAGCACGTCGCCGACGGGATCCACTTCGACCTCGCGCCGGCTACCTGCGGGTCCCAATGGACCGGTCATTGGGCCGAGGGCGACGGCACCCCGGGCTTCCTTGAGTACCTCGTGGACGGCGACCGGATTGCGAAGCGCTTCGTCCCGCTTGATCGTGTCTCTACCCGCACCGACGGGTACGGTCCCGGCGGCCACCCGCGTCCCGAGCAGCGGGACTACTCGCTCGCCTGGAAGCGGTGACAGACCTCGCCCCCGTCACGGCCGGCTACCACTGCCCGGTCGGTGATTCTAGCCGAGTTACCCGTCCCGACACCATTTACCGCTTGCTCGACTCTGTGGCTTGCGCACACGGGCTTCGGGCTGCCGCTCGCGACGTACATGCTCTACGGGCATATCTCGAGCATACCAAAGCCCATCCTCGAATCGGCTCATGCAGACGGCGCGACCCCGTGGATGGTGTTCACGCGGCTGGTCCTCCCGCTGTCTATCCCGGCCATCGCGTCGTTTTCCATCTTCCAGTTTCCCTGGGTGTGGAATGACCTGCTCGTAGCGTTTGACTTCTTTGGGACGCGTCGGCCCATCGCGACGACGAGGCTCGCGGAGCTCGTGAGGAGTCGCGGACAGTCGTGGCACGTTCCGACGGCGGGGGCGTTCATCACGATGGTGGCGCCGCTGATCATCTTCTTCTCGCTGCAGCGCTATATTGTCCGGGGCATGATGGCGGGCTCCGTGAAGGGATATCCGTGAAGGGATAATGGACGACGAACGAACGGAAGGAAACGAAACGGAAGAAAGCATCGCAAGCAGATGTCGCTCAACTCGCCGGGGTCTCGCGGACGACCGTGTCCTTCGTGATCAACAACACGCCGCGAAAGAACATCCCGGAGGCGACCCGGCGCCGAGCGCTCGGGGTACCGCGCAATGCAGCAGCTCCTCGCCCTCACCGAGCCGCCGGTGGCCGTCTCTGCCGGTAACGACGTTGTCACCTACGGTGCGCTCGACGCCCGCCTCACCCGCCGCGAGTCGTGCTCGCCACCGGGCAGGGTGCACGCCTCGTGCGGGGCCGGTCGTCTCCCGCGCTCCTCAGGTCTCTCTCGCCCGACTATTTCACCCGGTACGGCATGAGGTAGAGCGCCTCGCCGCTGTGACGGCTGAAGAGCGTCGCGTAGTCTATGAGCTCGCGGAGCTCAGCCTCGTGCCCGGGGAATCTCCGGGGCGCGAGGAGTGAGGCCAGTTCAGAGACCAGCGACTGGGCGGTCGGCCCTGGAACGACCTCCACGATCTCGAGCGCGCGCGTCCCGAGCAGGTCGCGCATCACGCGCACGCTGTGCGCGATACCGCCCACCGAGTCGACCAGCCCGTGCTCGAACGCCTGGGCGCCGGTCCAGACTCTGCCCTGCGCGACAGCATGCACCTGATCGCGCGACATGCCTCGCGAGTCGGCGACCACTTCGACGAAACGGTCGTAGGTCCATTCGATGTACTCGGCAAACTCTTCCTCCTCGTCGGGCGAGGGCGGTCTGAGCGGGGAGCCGAAGTCGGCGCCCGGGGTCGTGCGAATCGTCTCCGTTGTGACCGCGAGCTGGTCGAGCAGGCCGTCGACGGTGAGTACGCCCGCGACCACGCCGATCGAGCCGGTGATCGTCGTCGCGCCGGCGACGATGTGCGAGGCGGGAGCCGAGATGTAGTAGCCGCCGGAGGCTGCCGTTCCGGCCATTGAGACCACGACCGGCTTCCCCGCCTCAACCGTCTTCGCGATCTCGCGCGCGATCGTGTCTGAGGCGATAGCCGATCCCCCGCCGGAGTCGACGCGGATGATGATGCCGCGCACCAACGGATTTTCTCGGGCGTCTCTGATTGCTGCGCTCATCGTGGCAGCCCCGATCATCCGCCCGCGCACGCCCTCGCCCGTGACGATCAGGCCGGCTGCGTAGATCATCGCAACACGTGAACGCGGCGGCGGCGCCCACTCGTAGACGGTCTCCTCGATCCTGGCCGGTCCCACGCGGCGGGCCCATGGGTGGCGCTCTTCGACGAGCTCCCAGATCTCATCCGGGTAACCGAGCGCATCCACTAGCCCTGCCTCCAGAGCTTCCTCCGCGCGCAGGTAGGGGCCGTAGGCGATGGCCGCCTCCGCATCCCGGGCAAGTCGCCCAGTACGTCCCCCGGCGACGAGATCCACGTACGTCCCATAGAGATCCTCCACGAGCGCCTCCATCATCAGTCGTTCCGCGTCGCTCATCTCCGACTCGGAGAGCGGCGCGTTGGCGGTCTTGAACTCGTGGCTCGGGTAGCTGTTGAGACGCACTCCGTATCGCTCGAGCAGGTCCGCGAGGTAGAAGCCGGTGTACGAGAGCCCCCGCGCGTCGACGCTTCCGAGCGGATGGAGGACGATCGAATCTGCGGTGGATGCCGCAAGCAGATAGTCAACCTGCGAGATCGAATCGTAGAAGAAGTAGACCGACTTGCCGGCCTCCCGGAAGGCTGTGAGCGCTTCGGAGAGCTCGACGATGTCCGCGAAGCTCCCTGGGACGTTCACGTTCTCGAGGACGATCGCCTGGACCGCCGGGTCCGCGCGGTACCGCGCGAGGTCCTCGAGCAGATGGGCAAGTGGCACGCCCGGCGCGAAGGCCACGACACCGGGCGTCGCTGCGAGCCGTTCGAGCCGGTCGTAGTCGACGGCCGTCGGCGTGACCGCGCTGAAGAGAGACCGACGTGGTCGAACCGACAGGAATCCGGAGGCGCGCACTCCGCCGTCGTAGGAGACGCCCGTTTCGAAGTGACGCGTATTCACCGCGCCGCGAATCGCAAAGCTTCCCTCCCGAGAGTGGTAGCCCGCGGCGATGCGTATACCGTCGAAAGGCTCGACCTCCGCGTAGATGTGCGAGACCGCGAAGCTGTCAGAGAAATCCCACTCGGCGTCTGCGCCTATCGTGAGCCGCGATCCGAGACCTGGAAGTGAGACGAGCGGCCGAATCCCTACGCCCGTGGTGAGCGACCGCCCGTCGTCAAGCAGGTCGTACCCCACCGCACCTACGGAGAGCGCCCTCATCGGCCGGGAGAGCAGCCCCAGGTCGAGCGCGCCGGCTCGAAACCCGTCCTCGCCCCACCGCCACGTCGTGCCGAGCGAGAAGGCCCGGTCCCACCGGGCTGAAGAGCTGATCCGGTGGCGGGACGTTTCCGATGCCGCGTCGAATACATACGCCGCGCCCGGTGCGTTCAGATAGAGCGCGAGGCGTTGGAGCGGCTCCGTAACGGGAGCGTCGACCCCGAACCCCGCCGCGTTCCCAACGGCGAGCGCCGCCGGGTTCACGACCGCGGCGTAGAGGCCGTCGTGCGTGGCAACGCCTGTCCACGCGAGAGGGTCGGCGGGGAGGGGGAATGCGACCAGGATCGCCACGAGAGCGGCCGGAATATAGCGTCGGCATGCAGAGGACTTCATGCGGATCAGTATGACAGAGGAAGGTTCCCACGTCAGCAGCATGGCTGCTCGTCCGGCCTACCGTGGATCGAGCAGTCCGAGCGGCGTGACGTTCTGCGCGATGCGCTCGTCGAATGAGATGCCCATGATCGGTCCAAAGGCCTCTGCGAATGCGGGTGCCGTGGCGAGGTGGATCGCGTCGAGGCTGCGCACCGGCTCGACGGGGAACGCGTCTTGCGCCCGTGTCCGCACTGCAGATGTTATCTCCATCAGCTCCCACCCGGTGTGTTCGCGGGCGAACACTCCCCGTAGCGCTGCACGATCGGCTTCGGCCATGATGCCGGTCGTCACGGCGCGGCCGAGCGACCGGTTGGTCTCGCCCCGAAGCCAGGCCAGTACGGCAGAAGTCTCCACGTAGAGGGTCATCAGCGGTTCGTGCCGTCTTCTTCGCGATCCGCGGCGATCAACCGCCCTGTGGTCGCCGGCGGCGAGCGGAGCGGCGACGGTTGGCAGCGCGGCCGAGCCGTCTTCGGACGAATCAGGCCGCCCTCCCGTTCCCATCTGGTGATGGTACCCTGGTCGGTCGGAATCACGTATGACTCGGTCGGCCCCCGAAGCTCCGCCACCACCTCGTCATGGTCGAGCACGAGCATGAGCACCCCTTGCCGGACCTCGCGAGGGTACGAGGTGAACCGGTCGCGCAACGCCTTTGTTCTAATCGCCTTGATCTCCATATGTCACTACGATCCTTGCCGGTCGTCGCAGGCAACCAGCGGTCAGGAAGCTTCCGCCGAACAGCTTGGGCATGGCTGCGCCGCGCGGGAACTCGAGCCTTTCGACGGTCGCCGGTCTCTGCTACACTTCACAGCGGGGGCGCCATGGACTGGGACAAGCTCACTTCAGTCGAGTTCGCGGATGCGGTAGAGCGGTGCGGCGGAGTCTGCCTCGTGCCGCTCGGCGTGATCGAAAAGCACGGCGATCACTTGCCGCTCGGACAGGACGCGATCTACATCCATGAGGTCTGTTCGCGCGCGGCCGAGCAGGAGCCGGCGGTTGTCTTTCCCTACTACTATTTCGGGCAGATCCACGAGGCGCGGCATGTGCCGGGAACCATCGCGCTCGACGGAAAGCTGCTGATCGATCTTCTGAACGCCGTCTGCGACGAGATCGCTCGCAACGGTCTCGACCGCATCGTGCTCGTCAACGGGCACGGCGGCAATACGAGCCTGCTGCGTTACTTCCTGCAGCTCACGCTCGCCGAACGGCACGACTACACGGTCTACCTCTCAGGCATCCCCAAGCCGCTCGGGCAGGCTCGCGAGCTCCTGCGCGCCCGCAGCGACGGCCACGCCGGGGAGATGGAAACCTCCGCGATGCTTCACCTGCACCCGGAGCTCGTGAAGCTCGACGCCTACGGCGACTACGGGCAGACGCTCGGGCGTATTGCGCACGTCAGGGATGCGGGGCTCGAGACCGGCATCTGGTGGTACGCCGACCATCCGGGGCACCTGCAGGCGGAGAAGGTCGAGTTCACCGCGGAGAAGGGCAGGGCGATCGTGGAGGATCACGTGAACCATCTCGCCCGTCAGATCCGCGTCGCCCGCGACGACACCGTTACGCCGGAACTCTTCCGCGACTTCTACGACCGCGACGACCGCCCGAGCAACCGGTACCCGTGAGGCTCCCGGGGACGCCCGCGATCAACCCGCCGGCCCCGCCAGGGTCGCGCGAAGACCGGCGGCGAGGATGCGCGACATTTGCGATGCCATCTGCGGCTTGGTGACCGGGATTTCGAAGTCCGCACGCAGATGGTGGATGCCCTGGACGATCGCGAGGAAGCTCCCCGCGAAGAGCTCGGGCATGGGGGTATCGCGCGGACACTGCGATTGCCCGGGGCCGTCGCCCGGCTGCACAGGGAAAGCCCGGCGAAAAGCGTCCATGATGGGGCCCTGCAGTGACTGGTGCATCTTCATCGCGACCGCGCCCCGCTTCTCCGGGTTGATCTGATTGAGGTCGCTCTCGAGCATGCGGAAGAAGTCGATCTTGGGCTGAGAGAGGAAGAACTGCGCAGCGGCGTCGAGCTCCGCCTCGAACCCGTCGTCCGCCTGACCGATCGCCGCTTCCAGCCCACTCCGGTAACGATCCATCGCCGCGTCGAGAACGGCGAGGAACATATCGAGTTTCCCGCCGGGGAAGTAGTAGTAGAGCGAAGCCGTACGCACGCCGAGCTCGTCAGCGATGTCACGGAGTTTGACCGCCTGGAACCCTCGTTCCATGAACAGCCGCTCAGCTGACTCGAGCACCCGTTCCCTCGAAGCATTGTGACTGTTCGCCCTGGTACCCACCACCTCGCAGTTTACTCCGGTCGCGACTGAGTGACCACGAGGTCGGCCTCTTCAGACGGATCCGCCGACGGCTTCCCCGGAGCCTCCTTGTCCCGGGGTTCGGACGCCCGCGGGCGGGCAACCTCCTTCGCCTCCCCGTCGCGGCGGTGCCCCGATTCCGACGGACCTGTGCCGCTGGTCGCCATGTCGGACTCGCCCGCGTCAACCGCCTCGTCGGCCTCGCGCGCAAGGGCAAGCTGTCTCCGGAACCTGCGCTCGGCACCGGGATTGTCGAAGAAGAGCCCGTAGATGCACGGTACGATGACGAGCGCGGTCAAGGTGGAGAAGACGAGCCCGAAGATGATGGTGCTTGCCATGGGTCCCCAGATCACCGAGGTCCCTCCGAGCCCGATCGCCGTCGGCAGGAGTCCGGCTATCGTCGTGAGACTCGTCAGGATGATCGGTCGCAACCGGGTGGAAGCGCCCTCTATTACCGCGGCTGCCACCGGCACGCCGGCAGCGCGCCGCTCGTTGACGAAACTCACGAGTACGATCGTGTCGTTGACCGCGATACCGGCGAGTGCGACCGATGCGTAGATCACCGTTGTCGAAAGTGGCGTTCCCGAGACCACGAGAAAGAGAATCACCCCGACGAAGGCGAAGGGCACGGACAGCAGGATCAAGAGCGGTTGCGTGTAGCTGCGGAACTGCCAGCCAAGGATGAGGTAGATCAGCAGCACTCCAATCAGGAAGATCCGGAGGATCTCGATCAGGAGATTGGTGAAGTCGGTGAAGGTGCCGCCCACGTTCAGCGTCAGGCCCGGATAGAGCGGCTGGATCTCGGTCTCGAACAGGCTCACGATATCGTCGTTGATCGCGGACAGATTCGCCTGACTGAAGGCGTCACTGGTGATCGTGACCTCGCGCTTCCCGTCCCTTCGGTTGATCGCTGCGAGCGCGCTCGACTCGGTGACGCTTGCGACCGACGAGAACGGGATCAGCCTGCCGTCACGTGTCGGGATACGCAGCTGGGTGATATCGCCCAAGGATGCTTCGCCCATGCCCGCGTAGCGGACGATGACGTCAAACTCCTCGTTGTTGACGAAGACCGACGATGCACGGATGCCGTCGAAGGTTGTCCGGATGAAACTCCCTACCTCCTGGTCGGTCACTCCGAGTCTGGCTGCTCGCTCACGGTCGACGACGATCTGGATCTCCGGTGTGCCCTCATCCAGGTTCTCCGCGATGTTGAACAGTTCCGGATAGGTCGCGAGGCGATCGGATATCAGCGCCGCTGCCGCGCCGAGCTCGACGAAACTGTCGCCGAACACCCGGAAGCTCACCGGCGCGCTCGTTGGCGGGCCGTTCGTCGCGCGCCTGAACTGCACCGAATCCGCGCCCGGGATGTCGAACGTCAGGTCCCGAGCGTCGGCGATGACCTCGGTGATCGACCGCGTGCGCCCTTCGTCCTGTTCCGTGAGGTCGACGATGATCTGCGCGACGTTGCTCCGCCGTACCGTTCCCGAGTCGGTCTGAGAGAAACCGACGGTCGAGTTGACCGACACGATCTCACCGTTGCCCACGAGCGGGAGCATGCGCTCCTCGTAGCGACCGACGATCTCGTTCGTTCGCGATTGGGGAGAGCCGGTCGGTAACTCGATCTCTATGTAGAAGACCGAGAAGTCCTCCGCGCTGAAGAGATCCTGCTGGATGAACGGCACAAGCGTGAAGACGCCGATCAGCACGACTGCCATCACCGCGACCGTCAGGCCGCGGAACCGGTAGAGCCTCGTGATGAGCGAGCCGAACGCGTCGCGAAGCTTGTCAAAGAATCGCCTCACCGGCTCGCGGTTGCCTCCCGGCCAGTCGGCGTAGTGTGAAGGAAGGAAGAACGCGGCCTCAAAGGTCGAGGCGATCAGCGCGATGGTGACGGTCAGCGGAACTACACGGAGGAAGAGACCGATTACTCCCGGGAGCAGAGTCAGCGGAAGGAAGGCGGCAACCGTTGTCGCCGTCGCGGCAACGACCGGGATGATGACCTCATTCGTCCCGACGACCGCTGCGCGATGCTTGCTCAGACCGAGTTGCTGACGCCGGTAGCTGTTTTCGACTATCACAATCGAGTGATCGACGATGAGACCGAGCACGAGCACGAGCCCGAAGAGCGTATTGCTGTTGAGCGTCTCTCCGAGCGCTTCGAGCACGAGGAATGTGATCGCGAAGCTCAGTGGTATACCGATCGCCGTCATGATCGCGTTTCGAAACCCTATGAACACGAACAGGATGAGAACGAGCAGCCCGAAGCCGAGCAGGGCATTGCTGACGAGAATGTTGATGCTCTGGCGGATCTGCACCGTTGAGTCGTTGGACAGACTGAACTCGATCCCGGGATTGGCCGCATCGCGTATGAGGCCCACCTCTTCCCGGACGGCGTCGATCACGCCGACCGAGTTGCCGCGAGGCACCTTGGTTACCCTGAGCACCAGTGCTCGCTCGCCGTTGAAACGCGAGACGACGCCGGAGCGCTCAAAGTCGAGCTGCGGTTCGGCCACATCACGCAGCCGCACGACGCCGTCCGGTGTGCTGCGGACGACGATCTCCCCGAACGCCTCGACCGCGTCGATGCTGCCGACCGTACGCAGCAGGAACTCCCGTCCCTCGGTTGATACGGTTCCCCCCGGCACCGTGACGTTTCGTGACTGGATAGCCGCTACGACCTGCGAGATGTCGAGGCCGAGCGCCTCCATGCGCTCCTGGTTGACCGCGATAGTGATCTCGCGTTCCCGGCCGCCTATGATGTCGACCCCGGAGACGTCGTCTCGCCTGCGGACCCGCGTTGCGAGTGTCCGTGCGGTCTGGTCGAGCGTCGCGAAATCGACCGGGCCGTGGAGTACGACCTCAATGACGGGGAGAAAATCGTTGGACGAAAAGTCCGAGATGCTCGCCTGCAGCGTGCCTGCTGGAAGCGACACCCGCGTGAAGTTGGTCTGGACGTCCTGGAGCGCACGCGCGAATGCATCGTTCGACATGCCGTCGTCGAACTCGAGCGTCACCACCGAGAGCCCCTCGCTCGTCGAAGAGCGGACAACCTGAAGACCGTCGATCCCCTGCATTTCGTTCTCAACCGGAACCGTCACGCTCTGCTCGACGTCCTCAGCGGAGACGCCCGGGTAGGGGACGACGACGTTGATGAAGAAGAGCGGAACCTCCGAAAACTGCTCCCGGGGCAGTCGGAAGAGACTGAATGCGCCGAGCACGAGCACCGCAATCATCACTATGTTGACGAGAACCGGGTTCTTGACCGAGAAACGCGCAAGGCTCATCGAGCGGCTCCTTGCCCCTGCGCGGTCCGCACGCTCGGCTCCACACGGTCGCCCTCGGTGAGAGATCGCAGGCCTGACACGATCACCATCTCCCCGGGCTCCACGCCGCTGTGGATCGCGACTCGCTCGCCCTGGCGATCGCCCACGGTGATGAGGCGCCGTTCGGCAAGCCCGTCTTCCGTAGCCACGAACACGCTCCGCTCCTCACCGCGGGCTATCACCGCTGCCGCAGGAACGACGAGCTCCGTTGGCGCTCCGGCCGGCGGGATTCTAACCCGCGCGGAGAGTCCCGCGCGGACGAGGGTGTCAGGCGGCTGACTCCAGCGGACGATCACGGGAAAGCTCCCGGTCTGCGGGTCGCTCCCTGCCGCGATCGCGGCGATCTCCCCGCGCATCTCAGCTCCGCCGGCAGCCGGAACGCTCACGAAGGCTGCTCCGCCGACGCGCAGGTACCTGATCTCCCGCTCTCCCACCGCGAGGCGCACCTCCATCCTGCTCGGGTCGATGATCCGGGCGACGACCACTCCCGCATTCAAGAAATTGCCCGGCTCCACCGACGCCGGTTTGGAGGCAACGAGGCCGTCGAAGGGAGCGATGATCGTTCGATCTGCGAGGGCCTTCCCTGCCTGTGCGAGCCGCGCCCGGGCCCCCGCGAGGGTCCCGCGGGTCTGGGACAGCTGTGACTGCGAGGCGCTTCCTGAAGCCACGAGACGTTCGGTCGTCGTGACGTTCAGTTCCGCGGCGTCTGCTGCTTCCCTGGCTTCCGCGACGTTGAGCGCCTGGATCGTGGTGTCGAGCGTGATCAGTACCTGTCCTGCCTCCACCGCCTCGCCAAGCTCGAATGGCGCGGTCTCGATTACGCCCTGCGTCTCAGAGACGAGGCTGACCTCCCGGGCGGCGGCGACCATGCCGGACGCCGCGATGTCCGTGACCAGCGTGGCGCGTTCGGCCGCCACGACCTCGACCGGCCTCGGTGGCAGCGACGCAACCCGCTCCATCACCCACGGGGCGGACGCTTCGCTCGCCGCGTCCGGAGAGTCGCTGCACGCGCCCAGGACTATCACCAAAATCCCTAATACTGCAATTACGGCCGCTTTCGTCCTCATAGGACGCAAGGTAATACGGATATTATGGAGAGAAAACCAAATTCTACTTATTTCTAGGTAGAATGACGCCGCCGAGGATCGGATCACGACCGTCAACTCGACCGGCGGGCGGCCGCCGGTGCCCTCGACCGCCCCCGCATCACGCGACGACCCGGGCGGTTCTCCGTGCTTACGCGTCGCCTCCCCACAGCCACTCGATCTCATCGCGGCTGAGGTCGACCTCGAGCGCGGGCAAGGTCGTTGCGGTCTCGTGGATCGTGCGCGGGCCCACGAGCGCGTAGCTCGGGAAGGGCTGGCGCAGGACGTAGGCTGCGGCGATGTTGATGGGCGTGCAGCCCTTCTTCTTCGCGAGCTCTTCCGCGCGGTCGCGGCGGGCGCGGTTATCCGGGGCGTCCCAGCACTCGAAGTTCGATTGACCCAGCTTGAGCCGTTCGGCCTCCGGGAGGAAGTAGCCGCGCGCCTGGCTCGACCACGAGAAGTTCGCCGTGCCGCTCTCCTCGAGCCAGCGGCGCGATGCGGTATCCGATACGTGGACGCAACCCTTCCACACCGGCTTCACCATCCGGGCGAGCGAGAGGTTGTTGTTGAGGATGACCATGCCCTGCTTTCCGTTCTCGCGGGCGTATTTGTTGAACGCCTCGAACCGCTCGATCGACCAGTTCGACCCTCCCAGGGCGCCCCGGATCAGCCCCTTCCCGATCAGTTCGTTCAGCGCGTCGACGAACTCGCCGATCGCCACCTCCGGATTGTCCCGATGCATGACGTAGATGTCCGCGAAGTCGAACTGCAGCCGCTCGAGCGAGGTCGCGAAGTCCTCCAGCAGAAGATCGGGCAGACAGCGCGGCGTGTGCGCCCCCTTCACCGTGACGACGACCTCGTCGCGGACGCCTCGCGAGGCGATCCACTGTCCGAGCAGAATCTCCTGCCTGCCGCCGCCGTACACCCAGGAGGTGTCGAAGGCGTTGCCGCCACGCTCGTACCAGTCGTCCCACACGGACGCGCCATGTGAGAAGGTCAGCTGATTATCGCAGCCGAAGACGAGCTTGCTCACCGGCTTGGAGAGGCCTGGAATCTCTCCGTACTCCATCTTCGCGGTCTCGCGACGAGCAAGCGTCCCCCGGACAGGACGGTTCCCCTCCTTCGTCTCCGCGGGGAAGACGACTCCCACCGCCTCGCGCCAACGGTCGAGCGCCGAGATGTTGCCAAGGGTGTCGTCGGGGCTCATCGCCGGGTACGCCGCCTCGCGCGCACCGGCCGCGACGGCTTCGGCAAAGGCGTCGGCCTCAAAGGCGAAGCTCGTCCGGTCCGCCGGCACCTCTTCCTCGGTCGTCTCGCCGCGCACGGTGAGCACGATCCGCCCGGGATCAGCCTCCTTGCGGTTCGCGACCCACGGGTTCGCCATCGTGATTCGCCCGTCGGACCCGGAGATCTCCACGGTGTTTGCGAGCGGTGCGCGGACCGCCGTTGCTACCTGCGCGACGATTCCGCCGTCGAACTCGAGGACGGCTGCGGCCCACTCGTCGACCCCCGTCTCCCCGCAGTGTCCGCCGCCGCTCACGGCGACCGGGTCGGCGAAGTTCCGCCCGGTGGCGGCGCCCGCGATCAGCCGGGAAATCGAGACAGGATAACACCCGACGTCCATGATCCCGCCGCCGCCGAGCGCCGGCGAGAACAGGCGCGCCTCCGGATCAAACGACGTCCCGCCGCCGAATCCGAACGCCGCACGGATCATCCGCACCTCGCCGATCGCCCCGTCGCGCACGAGCTCGACGAGCCGCGCCGTCTGCGGGTGGCAGCGGTACATGAACGCCTCCATGAAGAGCACG
>SLST01000076.1 GCA_007130265.1 Spirochaetales bacterium | reverse complement strand
TTTCCAAGAAAAACACCCCAATAACGAATTCGTGTTCGAGTGCGCCGATCTACGCCGGCCGGCGCGGAAGCGCCTCCGCGAGATCGATCTCCTCACCCCCGAGCACGTCGCTCGGGACCGACTCGCCCTCCCGGTAGTAGTCGGGCTTCGCGTACCGCCGGTCGGACCCGAGCCGGTAGACCATGACCCAGGGGGCGTCGGCATTGACGATCCAGTACTCGCGCACCCCGTGCCGCTCGTAGAGCGCGAGCTTCGCGGTCATGTCCTTGTGGCTCGTCGCGGGGCTCAGGATCTCGACGACGAGGTCCGGCGGCCCCACCGCGCCGCGCTCGTCGAGCTTTGTCTCGTCGCAGAAGACCGATATATCGGGCTGGACGACCGTATCGGTCGACTCTTCGGCTGAAAAGCGGACGTCGAAGGGCGCAACATAGGTCTCGCACGGCCCGCGATCGGTGATCGCGGCTATCGCTCGCAGGAGACCGAGCAGCGCCTGCTGGTGCCGGCGCACGGGCGCCGGGCTCATATTGTACGCCACGCCGTCGATGAGCTCCCATCGCTCCTCGTCGTCCCAGGAGTAGTAGTCGGCGTAGGTGAACAGTCCTTCCTTCGTCTGCGGTACGCCCATCGCTTGAGCCTCCGGCTTCAAGTATAGCACCGCTCGAGGGGCGGCAGGAAGTGAAGCGAGGCAGGGGAATGCCCCTGAGACATCACCGCAGCCGCAGTCGCACGCCAAGCCAGCCTTCGGGGTCGGCCATCTCCGCGGCGATCCGGCCAAGCGGCACGTCGACGGTGAGCTCGGCGACGAGCCAGTCGCGTCCCTCGAAGGCGAAGCGGGCGCCGGGGCCCTGGACGTCCACGGCCGCGATCGCGTGGGCGTAGCGGTCGCTCACCATGAGGATCGCGTCGAACCCCAGATGGTGGAGGAGAATCGCGTAGGTCATCGCGAGGCTGTCGCAGTCGCCGGATCCGGTGGCGAGGCATGCGATGGGCGGCTGGAAGTCGGCAAGCCCTCCGGTGCGCACGTAGTCGAAGCCCTGGAGCCAGGAGAGGAGCACCTCCGGATAGTCGACGCGGGGGACGCGGTCGGCCTCGAGCCTCGAGCCGATCGCCTGCGCGAGCGGCTCGAGGCGCATGTAGTTGTCGCGGTAGATGAGCCTGAAGTAGCGGCGCCAGGCGTCGTTCGCGGTCTCCCGGTCGACCGCGCCGTAGGGGGCGAGGACCCGCGCCTCGCGGTCGACGAGGACCTCCGTCGCGTCTATTTCGTTCGCGTCGACGGCGAAGGGTAGCCGGCTCCCGGCGAAGCGGATCGAGGCGTCGCGGGCATCCGGCGCCGGAAACGGGTAGAAGTACTGGCTCACGGGCCCCGGAGCAAGGCGGCTCTCCTCGTCGAGAGAGAAGCTGTCGACCGCGCTCAGGAGGTAGTCGTGCGCGGCCTCGTACGAGTCGATCGAAGCGAAGGCGAGGATCGCGAATCCGGCGTTGCGGTCGGCGATCGTCACGAGGTAGCCCTGCACCTCGATCCCGCCGGTGGTGAAGGCGAGCTCGCTGATCGCGGCGGGGCGGTCCTGGTAGGAGAAGGCTTCCGGCTCGCCCTCCGCACCGAGCTGGTCGAGCACGCGGTGCGCGAGCTCGTGCCCCGAACCGGCGGTGTCGGCATCGAGCGCGATGATCTGGACCATCGCGTCGGCATTGGGCGACAGAAAGCCGATGTGGTCGGGGTTCGAGTTGTCGGCCTCGAGCCAACCGACGGGCAGGTCGACGCTGTACCCGTGGACGGGATTGACCACCGCGAGCGCGCCGGCGCTCCAGGCGAGCGGGAGGAGCAGGACGGCGATGGAAAGCGAACGCAGGAATCGTCTCATGTTCTTATTGTCGAGCATATCACGCACAACGTTTACCGCACGGGCCTTCTCTGGTACGATCTCGCTGTGAATATCACCGTCCAACCGGGCCCCCTCTCAGGCCGCGTCGCGGTCCCCGGCAGCAAGTCGCATACGATCCGCGCGCTTCTGGTCGCCGCTCTCGCGCACGGCACGAGCCGCATCACCGGCGCGCTCGACAGCGAAGACACCGCGGCGTGCGTCCGTATCCTGCAGGCGATGGGCGTGCGGATTGACGCGAGGCCCGCGGAGGGTTCGCTCGCGATCGAGGTCGCAGGGTCCGCCGGCCGCCTGTCGCCCCCGGAGGCGACGCTCGACTGCGCGAACTCGGGCACGACCCTCTACCTCGCCCTCTCGCTCGCCGCGCTCCAGTCGTTTCCCGTGCGCTTCACCGGCGACGCGCAGCTGCAGCGCCGGTCGGCCGGGCCGCTCCTCGCCGCGCTCGAGGCGGGCGGCGCGCGGGTGGACCGCGAGAACGGCGACTGCGTCCCGCTCACCGTCACCGGTCCGGTCGCCGGCGGACCGGTGACGATCGAATGCCCCACGAGCCAGTACCTCTCGAGTCTGCTCCTCGCCGCGCCGCTGTGCGAACGCGGCATGCAGATCACAGTGCCGCTCCTCAACGAGCGCCCCTACGTCGAGATGACCCTCGGCTGGCTCGAGGAGCAGGGCGTCACGGTCACCCGAAACGGCTGGACCCGGTTCGACGTGCCCGGCGGCCGCCGCTATGCGAGCTTCACCCGCCGCGTGCCGGCGGACTTCTCCTCCGCGACCTTCTTCCTCGCCGCCGCCGCCGCGACCGGCTCACGCCTCGCGCTCGACGGGCTCGAGATGACCGACACGCAGGGCGATAGAGAAGTCGTCCACGTACTCGAGCGGCTCGGCTGCCGGGTGGAGACCGACGCGCATTCGCTTACGATCACCGGGCCGGGAACCCTCGCCGGCGGCGAGGTCGACCTCAACGCGACGCCCGACGCGCTTCCGGCGCTCGCGGTCGCGGGCACCCGCTGCCGGCAGGAGCTTCGGCTCGTCAACGTGCCCCAGGCGCGCGAGAAGGAGACCGACCGGATCGCCGTCATGGCGCGCGCGATCAACGACCTTGGCGGCCGCGCGGTGGAGCTCCCCGACGGGCTCGTCGTGCACCCGCAGACGCTTCGCGGGGGGACCGCGGACAGCGCCGGCGACCATCGCGTCGCGATGGCGCTCTCAGTCGCGGGCATCTGCGCAAAGGAAGCGGTAACCGTGACGAACGCGGAAGTGGCATCGATCACCTTCCCCGGCTTCTACGATCAGCTCGCCGCCTGCGGCGCGTCTCTGGTGAGAGAGTAACCATGCCCCGGATGGCGGTCTTCGACGTAGACCACACGATCACGCGTCACTCGACCGGACGCAGGCTCATCCAGTGCGGCAGGAAGAGCGGGCTGTTCAGCGTCGGCAGCCTGTTCGCCCTCCCCTACCACTACGTGCGGTACCGGTCGGGAACCATCAACGTGGAGAGTGCGGTCGCCGCGCTCGCTCGCCTCAGTGGCAGGTCGCGCGTAGAGCTCGAAGGCATCGCTAACGAATGCTTTGAACGGCACATACGCGCCGACATCATGGAGGAGGCGCGCGAGTGCGTGGAGGCGCACGTGAGGGCCGGCGACGTTGTGGTGCTCGCAACCTCGAGCCTGCGGCTGGTCGTCAAGCCGCTCGCCGACTTCCTGGGTCTGACCTATGTCCTAGCGACCGAGCTCGAGTTCGAAGACGGGCACGCCACCGGGCTCCTCGCGACGGCCCCCTGCTACGGTGAAGAGAAGCGTGACCGCGTCACCGCCCTCGCCTCCGCGCTCCGCATGGATCTTGCGCAGGCAAGCTTCTACTCTGACAGCCACATCGACCTGCCGCTTCTGCGGTCTGTGGGAACACCGGTGGCCGTGAACCCGGATGCAAAGCTGCGGAAGGAGGCCCGCGCACGCGCGTGGGAGATCGTGAGGTTCAGATAGCCGTACGGTTCAGATGAGCGACGAAGGGCGCTGATCTTCCTGTCGAAAACTGCTACTATTACCGACAGGAGGGCTCATGATTACGCGTCGGCTCGCGATAGCGGTCATCCTGGCCGGAGTAGTCGGGGCGTCCCTTCCGGCGCAGGAGGGCGCAGGAGACCTCGACCTCTACTATCGTTTTCCCCTCTCGCTCGGTGCCCGGTACGAGAGCGTGAACCCGTACGCTGCATACGGCGTGCAGTTCAACGTGTACGGGATAGGCGCGGTTGCGATCGTTCCTCTCCCCCGGGCGCCGCGCATTCAGCCCTTTCTCGAGATGACCGTCACGAGGTTCGACGCACAGGATCCGGATGAGGCCGGCCGCTGGGATCATTCGAGCTTCAGCGTGCTGGCGGGTCCGTCGTGGATGCGACGGCTCTCACGGGAGTTCGAGCTCGGCGGGCTCTTGGGTGTGGGAGGCGGTCTGACGCTCTTTCCCGACCTCGTGGAGGAGCCGGTGGGATACGGGACCGTCTCGGCAGCGGCGGGCATCAAGCTCGGCCTGAACCCGACGTACAACTTCTCGGTGGCGATCGAGCCGCGTTTCGCCTACCATTCGGCGCTGGCCGAGCTCGACCGGTTCGACGGCGTCTCGTTCTCGATCGGGCTCTCGGCTCATGTGCGCTTTGGGGAGGACCCGGACAGCGCCGCGAACGCGATTCGCGCGATGCGGTTCTCGAACGTGGAAGTGCCGGATCTCTTCGCCGCCATGCAGAGCTACTATGCGAGCAATCCGTTCGGGTCGGTCGTACTGGAGAACACCGAGCGCGCCGCCGCGGAAGAGGTGGTCGTCTCCTTCTTCCAGCCGGGACTCATGGACACGCCCACCGTGGCGGCCGAGATCGGCGAGCTGCGCCCCGGTGAGCTGGTGACGGTGCCCCTGAAGGCGGTCTATAACTCGTCGGTGTTCGACCTCGAGGGAATCACGCCGCTCTCCGGCGAGATCATCGTCAGCTACCGCTTCCGCGGCAGACCCGCCGAACAGCGGCAGACGGTGGGCTACGATCTGCACGACAAAACCGCGCTGACCTGGGACGACGACCGCAAGCTCGCCGCCTTCATCACGCCGGCCGACAGCGCGATCCGCAACTATCAGAGCGCGCTGATGCGCTACACGCGCGATGCCGCCGGCGACGAGATCTCCGAGGCGATGCGCGCGGCGATCACCGCGTACGTGGGACTCGAGGAGCTTGGCATCGCCTACCAGGCCGACCCCACATCGCCCTTCGTCGCGGTGCAGCAGGATGTCTATGCGGTGGACTCGGTCAATCTCGCCCGCGACACGCTGCGTCGCGTCTCCGGCGACTGCGACGACCTGACGGTACTGTTCGCAACCATGCTCGAAACCGTCGGGGTGGAAACCGGCTTCATCACGGTACCCGGGCACGTCTATCCGGTCTTCAACACCGGGGTTCCCGCCTCGCGGTTCGATCTGCTGCACCCGGAGCGCAGCATGACGATCAACGTGGACGGCGAGCTGTGGGTGCCTGTGGAGGTCACGCTGCTTGGGACGGCCGACTTCCGCGCGGCGTGGCGGCGAGGCATCGAGCTCTACCTCGAGTACGGGGGCGACCCGCAGGTGAGCGGGTTCTACCGGACCGCCGATGCCAGGTCGATCTTCCGCCCGGTAGGCCTGCGACAAACCGACCTTGGCCTCCAGTACGGTGACGATGGGGAGGTACGCCGCAGATACACGGGGCAGATCACCGCGATGGTCGACACGGTCCTCGACGCGCTCGAGCGCCGCGCCGCGGAGCGCAACCGCAGCCGCGACTACAACAGGCTCGGGATCGCCGCGGCGCGCAAGGGGCGCTTCAGCCGGGCCGAGGCGGCGTTCACTACGGCGTTGCGTCTCGACGGCGACTACGTGGACGCACAGATCAACCTGGGGGCGCTGCAGCTCGCCCGCGGCCGGCACGCGCTTGCGGTTCTCACGCTGCAGGACCTCGCCGTTCGCCTGGGCCGCGACGAGTCGGCGTCGCCTCGGTCGCTGGCCACGGTCTACCTGAATCTCGCAAGGGCCCACTACGAGCTCGACGAGTTTGGGCCCGCTGCCGAGTACTTCGAGCTCGCACAGGGCATAGACCCGGAGCGCGCAGCGGCCCACTCGTTCATCGCGGTCGTCCAGGAATCCGACGGCGGGCGCGCCTCACAGGTGGCCAGTGTGAGCATCCCCTTCGCCGGAGACGAGTAGGCCGCGGCCGGTCGAGAGCCGACCACGCGCTCAGAACGCCGGCAGCGCGTCGAGAACGGTGAGCCCGGTGTTGCGGTCCGCGACGAGCAGGTAGTGCGACCAGAACACGACCTTACCGACGTTCACGGGATCGGTGGCGTCGTAGTGGTCGATTACGCTCGCCTCGCTGATGGAAGCCGGGTCGGTCGTATCCACGAGCGTGACCACCCGGGAATCATGCGACGCGCCGATCACGACGTAGTTGGTGATCGCGGCGATCGCCTCGTTGGTTCCCGGGGCCTCGATCGCGGCGACGGTCGTTCCATACGTCGGACGAGACTGATCGACGTCGACCACAGCGAGGCCCGTACCTCCGGCGGGGAAATTGTCCGACATGAGCGCGTACCCGTCGCGCACGGTGAGATCGTACACCATCGTTCCCACGTACCACTCGTCGATCAGAATTGGCGTCTCCGGCTGGCTGATG
>SLST01000410.1 GCA_007130265.1 Spirochaetales bacterium | reverse complement strand
GCCGGCGCCGCTTGCAGCCGGCCTCAACGACCCCGCTTGAGGTACGCAGGCCCATGCGCCGGAATCGGGGGTAGTCGAGCCGGTGCCGATTGGCCAGCAGATACTCGCGACAGGTGCGCGCCTCCGCGGATCATGGGCGCGCTTGGCGGAACGACTCCCGAACGTGTCGACAGGGTAATCAGGCATCCGTGCGTGCCGGCCAAGAAGATGCGGTGCTCGACGGTCTTCTCGTCGAAGTCGTGGACGAACCAAGACGGCCTGCGACTCAGAACGATCGCGCGCGCATGAATCTGGGCGGGCATTCATGCTACCTTTGGTGTGGGACCCAGCCGAACCCTCGGCAGAGAGGAGACCTTCATGACGGCTCGACTTCCTGACATTCTCGTCTTTCTCTCCGATCAACACCATGGTTTGTACGCCGGGTTCGCGGGTCACCCGCTCGTCGAGACTCCACATCTCGATCGGCTCGCGGCGGACGGGACGGTGTGCGAAACGGTGTACACGGCGTGCCCGCTCTGCGTTCCGGCCCGCTCCGCCCTGCTGACCGGACAGCTGCCTTCGCACAACGGGGTCTACGATAACAGCCACATTCTCGACAGCGGACGGGCCACCTTCCTCGATGGGTTGGCCGTGGCGGGGTACCAAACGGTGCTGTGCGGACGGATGCACTTCAAGGGCGTCGATCAACGGCATGGGTTCGACAGGCGCATCCACGGGGACATCACCTCCGGCTATCTTGACGGCATCTCACGCTCTGAGGCGTACGGCTCTGCATTCGGCATGGGCGGCTGTATCGACCTTGCCGGATGGGGCGACTCTCCGGTGCTGACGTACGACCGCGCCGTGGCCGGCGCTGCGCTCGACTACCTGGAGCAGGATCACGGCAAACCGCAATGCATCGTGGTGGGTACCTATGGCCCGCACTTCCCCTACGTCGCTCCTCCGGAATATGCCGCAAGGTACGAGAGGCGGGTCGCCGCGCCGGTATCCTGGGATCCGGAGGGACGGGACGAAAATCCCCTTGTTGACGCTAAGCGCCAGCGCACCCGTCACAACCGGCACACCGGCGAAGTCGAGCCGGTCACAACGGAGATCATGCTTGCCGCCCGCGCCGCCTATTTCGGGATGATCACCGAGCAGGATCGTCTGATCGGGACGGTGCGCGACCAGTGGCGCCGCTATCTCCAGCGCACCGGGCGTCCGGGCGTGTTCGTCTACACCTCCGATCACGGTGATACGTGCGGGGAACACGGCATCTTTGGTAAGCAGACGTTCTATGAGGGTTCTTCGCGCATTCCCCTCGTATTTGCCGGTGCCGGCATTGCGGCAGGAAGACGCCTTCGCCAACCGGCGTCCATCATGGATGTCGGCCCAACCCTGTGCGACCTGGTCGGGACCATCGCGCCGCCGAGGCAGGACGGCATCAGTCTGGCTTCCAGTTTGCAGGGCAACGACGAGGCCCCGCGGTCGGTGCTCAGCGAATGGGTTCAATGGTACGACGACCGGGTGGTTGCCGGGCGCATGGTGCGCCAGGACGACTGGAAGCTGATCCGATTCAACCACGCGGCCATTCCCGACCAACTCTTCGATCTCTCGACCGACCCCGACGAGCTCGAAAACCATGCCGGCGAGTCCCTGGAGATCGTACAAGACCTTGGGGAGCAGCTAGAGGACGGCTGGGATCCCGGACGCATTACCGCCGAGTTTGGCGAGAAACGGGAGCACGTCAAACTCCTGAACCGCCGGCACCAGATCGTCCCCACGGCGGAGGCCTTCACCGACGTCTGGCGTCTACCGTCTGAGGTCAACCGCCTGCCGGAACGTTTCATCTGACGCCGCCCATGTATGGCCGTCGACCCATCTCAACACTAACGGTACAAGGAGGGGCACCTCATGAAACAACCGAACACCATCGTCTTCTTCACCGACCAGCAGCGCTGGGACACCAGTTCCTACTTCGGCTGTCCGTTGGACCTGACACCGAATTACGACGCCGCGGCGCACCGCGGCACGCACCTGGCCCAGTGCATCTCCTGCCAACCCGTCTGCGCCCCCGCGCGTGCCTGCCTGCAGACCGGCGTTTATGCCACGCAGAACGGGGTGTGGAGTAACAGTCAACCTATCGATCCCAGCCGCCATCCCGACACCCTTGCGACGCTATTCCGTGGTGCGGGCTACCATACCGGGTACGTCGGGAAATGGCACCTCAACGGCAGCGGCCACGGTCGTGGTCAGGCCGTCCCCGTCGACAAACGCCTTGGGTATCAGCACTGGCTGGCCGCCAACGTGTTCGAGTTCTGCAGCCGGCCATACGACTGCGTGCTGTACGACGAAAACGACGAACCCGTCTCGTTGCCCGGCTACCGCGCCGACGCCACAGTGGACGCCGCCATCCGCTACATCGACGAGCACCGGGACGAACCGTTCTTCCTCTTCGTGTCGCTGATCGAGCCCCATCACCAGAACGAGCTCGTCGACTACGTGCCCCCGCGCGGCTACCGCGAACGCTATGCCGGGCGCTGGATGCCGCCCGACCTGGCAGCGCTGCCAGGCAACGGCGCCCAGCACCTTGGGGGGTACTTCGGCTGCGTCAAGCGCTGCGACGAGGCTTTCGGTCGCCTGCTGGACGCGCTCGACAGCACCGGTCTGCGCGATACCACCAACGTCCTTTACACCGCTGACCACGGTTGTCACTTCGGTACCCGTCCTGGCGTCGACAAACGCAGTTGCCACGAAAGCAGCGTCCGCGTTCCCGCCACGTTGACCGGCCCCGACTTCGACGGCGGCGGTACTCTCGATCAGCCGGTAAGCCTGATCGACCTGCCCCCGACCTTACTGGGCGCCGCCGGTATCGACATTCCGGAACACTTCCAGGGTAGGCCGGTGCAGGAGTTGCTGCATCTGCCGCGCCGGGCTCGGCCTGATTCCGCTGCATTTGTCCAGATCACCGAAGAAGGCAACGGTCGCTTCGGGCGGGCATGGCGTACTGCCAAGTGGAAGTACGCGATCATGTCAGTCAATGGCAGCGATCGCCCGGATGGCACCGCCGTGGAGTACGAGGAGACCTACCTGTACGACCTGGAACACGATCCCTACGAACTGTGCAACTTGGTCGTGGACCGGTCGCATGAAGACACCCGAGCTGAGCTTCGCCGGTGCTTGCTGGCCAAAATGGCAGAGATCGGTGAACCGGCTTGTCAGGTCCATACTGCCGACCCAGCCGCGCACCCGCGTGGTACCCGTTACTGAGATCTCCGCAGGTCGGTCCCGGCCACCATGCTGCCGGCCGCTTGCGGTCGAGCTGCGGTTCACACCACCATGACCAAACTCTTCGAGACTCCACTCCGATCTGGAAGACCGTGTCGTCGATTGGCAGGATGTGATTCGACACGATGACCTCACCGGAACCGCCGCCACCGCCGCCCAACACGGTGGTCGATCGGGCTCGCACTCAGGGTCACGTTGGCTCCCGCCGTCCGACCAACGGGAAGTCCTCCATTCCATGTTATCCGCATTGACATTCCGGAGATCTCAGTTGAGAGTGGTGCTCGAACCGTGCTTGGCGCCGGGGATTCCAGCAGACGAGGAGAAAGGGATGGCCGAACGTTATTTGCTGAAGGACAAGGTCGCGATCGTGACCGGCGCAGGAGCCGGGATCGGGAGAGCTGTCGCATCGGAGTTCGCGAAGGAAGGAGCGCGTGTGATGATCGCGGAACTTCGCGAGGAGAAGGGGCGCGAGGCGGCGAAGGCGATCGCAGCGGAGACCGGCGCGCAGGTGGCGGCCGTGCAGACCGACGTCAGGTCCGAGGAGGCGGTCGCCGCGATGGTCGCGCGGACCGTCGAGGAGTTTGGCCGGGTCGATATCCTGGTGAACAATGCCGCGAAGATTCTGCAATGCCCGGTCGTCGACATGACGACAGAGCAGTTCGAGGCGATCATGCGCAACAACTGCACGAGCGTGGTGATGTGCTGCCGCGAAGTGTGCCGGCAGATGATCGCGCAGGGCGGTGGCGGTGTGATTGTCAACTTCTCAAGCATCCACGCGATGATCAGCGAACCGAACTGCTCGGCCTACACTGCAGCCAAGGGGGCGATCGAGGCGTTCAGCCGTACCCTCGCAACCGAAATGTGTCCGCACAGGATCCGCGTCAACTGCATCGAGCCCGGTGCAACGTACAGCGAGCTCACCACACCCATGTACACGCCGTCGGTCGTGAAGGCGCTCTACGCGCGCGTTCCGATGCAGGAGATCGCGCAACCGGAATGGATCGCCCGCGGCGTCGTCTTTCTCGCAGGGAACGACAGCCGCTACATGACCGGTGAGGTCATCGTCATGGACGGCGGTTACCGGATGGACGGCAGTCTGCCCGGCGCGGCGTACTGGGAGGAGTAGATGGACAACGAACGACTCTCGCGAGCACGCGCCGCGATGGCGGCGGCAGGGATCGATGCGCTCGTCTGCCGGCTCCCGGAGAACGTGCTCCTGCTCAGCGGCCACTGGCCGCTGAACGGACTCTCCTTCCTGCTCTTTCCGCGTGACGGTAGCCCGCTGATCATTGTTCCTCACTGCGACGAGATCGAGGCGCGCGACGAGCTGTGGGAGGCCGAGTGCCGCACTTTCGTCCACGGAGTGCTTACCGCCGGCGACGCATACGCTGAGATCGGCTCGCACCTGAAAGCGGCGTCGGCTGGAAAGAGATGGACGCGAGTCGGAATCGAAGCGAGCTTCGAGAGCGTGGCTCCCCCGTGGAACGCTGCGGAGATCGCGATTCCGGCGTCGGCTACCCGCGCTATGCTGGAGAGAGCGTTCGGGGCCGACGCGCTGGTCGATGCAACCGCGCTACTGATGGACCTTCGATCGCGAAAGACGCCCGGTGAGGTGGCGAAACTCCGGGCCGCAAACGAGATTGCGGCGTTTGGACTGGCGGCATTCACGGAGAACGTGGACATCGGCGTAACCGGCGTGGAACTGGCCGCCGCCGTTGAGAGCGAGGTCATGGTGCGAGGAACCGGATACAAGGGGACGCGTCGTGCGCGCGCTTTCGCGCAGGTCGCTACCGGCCGGCAGGAAACATCGGTCGCCTACCGGCCGATGGAGATCTCGACGAACCGCAAACTTGGCAACGGGGAGACAGCACTCCTCGAGCTCGCGGTCGTAGCCGACGGATTCTGGGCTGACCGCACGAGGCCCCGTGTCGCCGGGGTGGCGAGCTCGCGTACCCGCGAGCTGTTCGACGTGGTCCTCCGGGCGCAGGACGCGGCGATACGGACGGTCGCCCCCGGCGCAAGTACCGGCGAGGTGGACCGTGCTGCACGCTCTGTCATCAACGACGCAGGATTTACGGCTAAGGAGTTTCTCCATGTAACCGGCCACAGCCTGGGGCTTCGCTACCACGAGCCGGTGCCGCTCATCGTGCCGGGAGGGACAACGGAGCTCGAGGAAGGCATGGTGCACACCGTGGAACCGGGAGTCTACATCGCCGGGACCGGCGGCATGCGCATTGAGGATAACGTCGCGGTGACTGCGGATGGAGCGGAGGTGCTCGGACCAGCGCCCAGGGCTCTCGACGGTTGAGGTAGTCTTTCGGTCGCGAGATGAGGATAGCGCGTGGGGCGCTGTCTTTCGGCTCCGCGGGAACCATCGTCGATGTGGCCCTGCCCGCGGGGGTCCACGTCGTTGTTGACACCTCGCGATACCCGCCGTCACCGGCGCAGCGCCAGGAATCGGACTCGAGTGCGCGCGCATTTTCCTCGAAGAAGGCGGTGTCTGCGATGCTTCCGCGCATCCTGGACCTCGTGGGGTAGCTCGACATCGGATGCCTTCCCGATCGGCGGCACGAAGCGACGCTGCTCTGGCGATAGCCGCTCGTGTCGGTCGGCAGGCTTCAGTTGAACAGGTCTTGCAGCGCGTCTCTCAGCTGTTCGAATCCGCTCTGCACGGCCGATTGAAGAGCCTTCCGAAAGACCTCTTCGGCGATCTGTTGTACGACATCCTCCACCTGCCCCCTTCCATCGCCACGGCCTATTCCGGTGAGCTCGATGGACGACATCTCGAATCGCCCTGAGCGCTCGCCGCCTATCCGGGTATACAGATTGACGGTGCCGGTCTCCATGAACAGGCGTTCCACTACCAACGTCGAATCCGACGATGTTCCGCGGGACGCTGCAGCGCGTATGGAGCTGTAGATCGTTGCCAGATTATTGTCCGGCAGTTTCTGTTCCAGATACACAACGGGGTTCGATATTCGCACTTCCTTGACAACGATCTCGTCGGACAGAATCGAACGTACGTCGAGCCTTATGAACAGGGTATCTATATCCATTGCAGAGTCCTGCGCGTAACCCACAGGGTTGGCTATCCGCAGGCCGTGGATGGTGCCTTCACCGGAGAATGGAGAAACAGTGACGCTGTCCACCGTCACCCGGGTGCCTGTCATCTCCGTGCCGATCTGCTCGACCCTGGACTTGACGATCGAATCAAGCACCAATGTGACGATAAGGTAACCCGCCACCAGTAGCACAGCGAGTCCAATCGCGACAAACAGGAACCTCTTACCCACGG
>SLST01000472.1 GCA_007130265.1 Spirochaetales bacterium | reverse complement strand
GAGCGACGGGTTCAACGTCGTGGGAAGCGTCATCGACCGTAGCCGGAACCTCCGCAACTATCACGTCTGGGGCGGCGACTGTACCGGAGCCGCCGGGATCTTCCAGTACTCGGTGTCGCTTGATACGCACGCAGTGAACAGATATCTCTCGGGCTTCTATCAAGAGTGAGCAAAGCGTGACACGAAGATCTCAACAAGGAGACCCCATGCAGTACCTCGACCTGTCGATCCCCAAGCCGTCCATCGCGGACTTCGGCGTTCCCGGCCGGTTCGTCATTGTCGACCGGGAGCCCGGGCAGTACCTCGGTCACCCTACGACAGTTCTGCTCGAGGACGGCCGGACGATGATTGCCGTTTACCCGAAGGGCCATGGTGCCGGGGCGATCGTGATGAAACGAAGCAGTGACGGCGGGCTCACGTGGGGGCCGCGGCTGGATGTACCGGCCTCCTGGGCCACGAGTCGCGAGGTGCCCACGATCTACCGCGTCGTCGATCGACTCGGAAAGCGACGCCTGATCATGTTCTCAGGACTCTATCCCATTCGAATGGCGGCCTCGGATGACGACGGTGCAACCTGGTCCGAGCTCGCACCGATCGGGAATTTCGGCGGGGTCGTCGCGATGGCGGATCTCGTGGAAACGGGCACCGGCTCGTACATGGCAGTCTTCCACGATGACGGGCGGTTCCTGCGAGGAGGCGACGAGACCTCCAAGGGCTCGCCTGCCGGCCCACGCGCGGACTTCGTCGTCTACAAGACGCTGAGTGACGATGGCGGTCTCTCCTGGAGTGAGCCGGCGGCGATCGTTTCGCGTTCTGATGCAGACCTCTGCGAGCCGGGGATCGTAGTCTCGCCTGACGGCTCCACCATGGCGATGCTCCTGCGGGAGAATAGCAGGAAGCATAACGCATTCGTTATGTTTTCGCGCGATCGCGGGCAGAGCTGGACCGCCCCGCGCGAGCTCCCGGCCGCGCTCACCGGCGACCGCCACCAGGCATGCTACACTTCAGACGGGCGTCTCGTGGTGAGTTTCCGCGATATGGCGCGGGACAGTGCCACCTACGGCGACTGGGTCGCCTGGGTCGGTACCTGGGACGATCTGGAGGGCCGGCGCGACGGGGCTTACCGGGTCCGCCTGATGGATAATCTGCCCAACGCGAACGGAAGCGTGAGCGACTGCGCGTACCCGGCGCTGGAGGTGCTGCCAGACGGCACCGTCGTCGCGACCACGTACGGCCACTGGGTCGCAGGTGAGGCACCGTTCATCCTCAGCGTGCGATTCACGCCTGGGGAGCTCGACGCCATGGCTCAGGGCGGCACACCGTGACAAGCGTCAACTATGCGATAGCGAAGGCGCCCGAGATGGGACGCTGGGACGTCCTTGTCTGCGGCGGCGGTCCGGCCGGGGTTACGGCGGCCCTTTCCGCGGCGCGTCAGGGTATGCGAGTTCTGCTGGTCGAGGCGAAGCATCAGGTGGGCGGGATGGGGACTTCCGGCATGGTGTCGCACTGGCTTGGAGGCAGGACGAACGACGGCCGTTGGGTGGTTGGGGGATTGTACGGGGAGTTCGTCCGGGAGACCCGGGAGAAGGGGATCTCCGTCGTGCCTGACCCGGCCGATTATGCCGACGTTTCGTACGCGCCTTACGGGCTGCACAAGGGCCAGCTGCTCGCAGGTGTTCCCTTTGATCCGTTCAGGATGGCCGCCTATCTCGAGCAGAAACTCGTGGATGCAGGCGTTGACGTGCTCTTCGAGACGACGGCCGTCGACGTCGTGGTGGAGGAGCAATCCGATGGTCGGAACCGTGTACAACGTGTCATCGTCGCCGGGAAGGACGGGCTTGGTTCGGTTGCCGCGTGCGTGGTTGTCGACGCTACCGGCGATGCCGACGTTGCGGCGCTCACCGGCTGCCGCTACGAGAAGGGCGCCGAGCGTGAAGGCTTGAGTCCCATCAGTCTGATCTTTCACGTGGAAAACGTCGACGAGGCGGCTCTCATGGCCTACGTCATCGATTACGACGACCCGCGATATCGGAAGCTTCTGCCGCGCCTCCGTGAGCAGGGAGTGGAGTGCTTCAACTACCAGTGGATGATCTTTGTGAAGATGAACCGCAGCGGATACTTCATGATCAACGGACGCATCCTTGAAGATGTTGACGGGACCGACGCTCGATCACGGACACGCGGGTATATCGTAGAGCGAGGCAAGATTGACGGAACCGTCGAGCTCTACCGCGAGCACTTCCCCGGGTGCCGCGATCTGACGCTGCGGGCGGTGGCGTCGAATCTCGGTGTCCGCGAGACGCGGCGGATCGAGGCGCTGCGCACATTGACCGTACAGGACGTGACTGAGGGGACAAGGTTTCCCGACACGGTCGGGTACTCGTCGTACGGATGGGACCTGCTCAGCCGCGACGGTACCGATCCGATGCGTGGTGTGGCGAAGCCGCCGGTGGTACCGATTCCGTTGTCCGTCATGATACCCAAGGCGGTGGACAATCTGATTTGTCCAGGCCGTGCCGTCGGCGCCGAGCGCGTAGTGCTCGGTCCTATCCGCGTGCAGGCACCCGTCATGGCGATGGGAGAGGCTGCCGGTGTCTGCGCCGCGCTCGCTGCACGATCGGGCGCTCCGCTCGCCTCGATCGATCCGGATACTGTGCGAGGGAAGCTGGAGCTTCCCGGGGAGGAGCTATGATCCACACACCGCCCGTGCTCGACTACGGATGTTCGTTTATACAGTCGACCGGATTCGGTACGCGAAACTCGCCTCGGTTCTGGGTCGAGTCGTGGACCCGCATTGCGAGGCCGGCCCGCCCGGCTGATTCCGGCTTCAACGAGTCGGCCGAGCTGTACTACCAGTGTGGAGCGTGCAAGAGCGAACGCACCTTTGTGCAGAATGGCATTCTCACCGACGACAACCACGACTTCACGCCGGTGTTCGGCACGAGAAACACGGTCGTCTTCCGGCGCAAGTGTGACGATCATGGTGAGTACCGAACGGTCACGCCCGCGAACATCCCGTGGGATCGCGAACCTCGCATAGTCCCCGCCGGGAAGGCGCGCTTGCTCGAAGGCCCGGACGATGTCCATGATGCCGTACTCGCAGGGCTTCCGATCGTGGCCCGCGTCGAGCTTCGCGATCCTGGGACCGGCAAACACGCGCTCGTCGAGTGCCCGGTGAAGACTATGAACATCGACACCGAGCTCGGCGGGTGGCAGGTCGACACCGGTCCGGTCGCCTGGCCCGACCTCACGCGGATCGACGGGTGCTTCGCGGACACACTACGGCTCGCGTACGTGGTTTTTAACACCGACGACTATGTGGAGGCGGTGGTCGAAGCGCTCACTGACGTGGGTTCACCAGAGCGCCCCGCGCGCGTCTATCACTATTCGGCTCTCGAGACGCACGAGTCCCGTAATAGCCTGTACGCTGTTTGTCGTCCGGCTGCGCGTGGTAGGGGTTGACCACGCCTGTGCACCGACAGCGACTGACCCGGAGGTAGACTCTTGCAGCAGATGCTTCAGTACCCGCTCTCGCTGGCGCGCTTCAGCCCGCTCGAGCACATCCTCGTCCACGACGTGTTCGACGCCGGGTTCGACATCCAGGAGCGTGGGTAGCGGTACTTCGTTGGGGCGCGCTACCTGAACGCGATGGACGGAAAGCCGGTGCGGAAGTGGCAGATCATGCAGGCAGCCGACGTCACGGACGCCGAGTGGGCGTACGGTGCCGAAGGTGAGTGGAACAAGCGCGGGATCGACCCTATGTGGTACGGGCGGCGACACCCGGACGGCAGCACCGACGGGTATCAGTTCGTGCAGCGCGGCGATCAGCTGCTCTGCTATAAGGACTTCATCGGCGACTTCGAAACCGAGCCGTTCGAGTGCGGCCGGGCGAGCGAGGCGATCCTCTTCGTCCGAGTCGAAGAGGTCTCCGGGACCGACGCGGTACTGCGTGCGAAGGCGCAGATCCCGGCCGACGGCGTGACGTGGGCCGACGAAGGAACCGAGTTCGGACCGATCACGGCTCGGAGCCTGAACTTCATCCGGCTGACCCACCTTGGCGGGTGGTTGCGGCTCGCCTGTACGATATCCGGGGCCGACGCGCGGTTCCGGCTACTGCTCAACGTTGCACTCAAGGAGTAGGACGGAGATCGCCTGACCATGAGTCATCCGCCGTCATCCGGCACCGTTCCCTCACCTCACGTACACCGGGTTACTGAATGCCCGCCGCCCGTCCACGCTGATCGCCTCGATCCGGACGTACCGCTTGACGTAGGACGGCAGCGGTTGCTCGTGGGTGAGTAGCGTCTCTCCGTCCGGGTGCCAGCGTCGCCGGACCTTGCCGTCGGCGACAATCCGAACCTGCAGCAGTCCCGCTACGTCGGCGACTCGAAGCGTGAGCGGTCCGGCGGCGGCGCGGTCACGGATCACGCCGCCCATCCCGGTGCGCCCGACTCGCAGATCAAGGACCGGGGCTTCGGAGGCGAACGAACGGCCCGACCGCAGCGCCCGCAGGATCGTCGCCTCGTCGCAGCGCGGTGCGTAGACCCCGTTCCACACGATGCCAATCTGATTCGGCATATGGGCGTCGGTATTCCCCAGGCCATGGATATGCCGGCCGTCGCAGAGCATCTCGTCCCAGAGTGCGACCGCGGCGGCATCAGTGTAGTCGTAGGCGGTCGTCAGGTTACCCGCGCCGTTGATGATCTCCATCATGAACCCGTCGGGAAGCCGGCGAAGGGCGTTCTTCTGTTCGGCCGTGTACACGGTCGCGGGCCACCATCCGGCAGGATGGGGAATGTAGGGAGTGCCGCCCATCTCGACCACGCTCGCGTAGTCGGCGGCAAGCTGCATTGATGGGGTAAAGGTGCGGTCGAGCCCCAGAATCCCCAGGTGATGATGCTCGGTACCCGGCTCCTGGCCTACCCAGAGGCCGTGCCCGCGGCACTCGGTTGCCTGGGTGAGTCCCCAGTGGTCGGTGACCCACTGGAAGTCGAGACCGGCGGCCCGGGCCATCTCCGCGGTCTCGGCCACGGTACCGATCCCGTCGCTGTGCTGCGAATGCGAATGACAGTCGCCGCGGAAGAGTGGGCGTCCGAGGAGCTCGCGCGATGCTTCAACACGCCGCGCGGTATGCTCGACAACCGAGCGGGCGAGGCCGAGCGGCTTCTCCCTGCGCAGCTCGTCACGCTCGCCGGAATCCCGTCGTCTGACGGGACGGTCGCGGAACGCCTCCATCACCTCGTGCTTCGGATCTGTGGTCGACTCGGTCACTCCTACACCCCCCAGCGTTCCCGTGCCTCGGCCATCGAGACTCCGGGTGTCTTGCTCCACGCGTAGTGCCCCTTCGGTGACTCGCCGATCCAGCGTTCGTCCGCCGGTTCTGAGGCGGGCTGGAAGCGCACGTCGCAGCTGAGGCGGAAGCGATTAGTCGTGTTGGTCGTGGAGGCGTGCAGCGTGTAGAGCCCGAAGGTGAGGACGTCCCCCGGCCTGAAATGTGTCGTGAGCCAGCGGCCGCCGAACTTCTCGAGGATCTCTTCCGGGTTCTCGCTGAACCACCCCTGGACATTGTCGCGGTCAACGTCCATCCGGCCATAGGTTGCGCGCAGCCGCTCGAAGCCGGGCGCGCGGTGCGAGCCTTCGCAGATCGCGAGCGTCCCGTGCTCGATCGGGATGTCTCCCAGCGGAATCCAGACCGTGTTGACGCGCTTGCTGCCGCGGCCCATATAGACGACGTCGAAATGCGAGCCGGTGAACTTCTCGTTGCCCACCGCACGCAGCCACTTGTAGTCGAAGGTCAGCGGCGCCTCGTCGTAGTACGCGGTGAAGAAGTCGAAGAGTTCCTGCGATTCGAGCGCCTGGAGCACCTCCGGTTCGCGGGTGGCGGGATTGGGGCCCATGAGGTTGATCGTCTTTCCGTCCTTCGGCATCACGCCGTCGATGGCCGGGGTTCCCGGTACGAGCGCCTCATTCTGCGCCATGTAGTCGAGGATCCTCTCGCGGGCCGCGAGCACCTTGCCGCGGTCGATGAGTCCTGGAAGAAAAAGATACCCGTCGCGCTCCATCCGCTCGCGCAGCGCCCGCGGATCCCCCACGAGCGACGAGCTGTCGGTGAGCTCGCCGAACACCTCTGAGGGATACTCCATGACCGATTCGCCAAAGTGTACTTTCATAGTCATAAAGTGCCGAAAGCGCTGCTCAACGGCAATCGCGATTGTACTCTCTTACCGTCTCTACCATCGCGAGAAAACCGGCCGGAGGAACGTAATGCGCGATCTGGTTGCCGGAGCCAATCGCAACGCCGGGATACCCTTTCGCGCTCTGGAGGATCGACCGTACGTACTCGCGGATCGTCGGCTCGTCTTCGCTACAGAGCACATTCATGTCAATTCCGCCAAAGAGCCCGATTCGGCCGCCGTAGCGCTCGAGCCAGAGCGAGAAGGGCGCGATCGCGTCCTCATTCGAGTGCTTCGCGTCGATCCCGCACGCCTCGATCAGGTCGTCCATGATCGGCCAGATTGCCCCGCACGAGTGAAGGAGGTACGGCTTGCCGTGCGCGTGCACCAGGTCGGCGATACGGCCGTACTGCGGCAGGACGTGCTCGCGCAGGGTCTCCGGTCGCATCAGGAGCGACGTCTTGAATCCCAGGTCGTCCCCGGTGCGGCACAGGCAGAAGACGTCGCCGTACTCCTTCAGAAACCGATCCCAGATCGCGTGCATCGCATCGCCGATTCGCCGCCACAGGAGCGCGAACACCTCCGGCTCGTCGACCTCGAGGTAGGCGAGCTCGGTGAGAGGAACAAAGTCTTGCGCGATCTCAAAAGGGCCGTTGCCCACGCCGGCGATCGCCTGCATGCCCGGCGGCAGCGCTTCGCGGAGCGCGTCGAACCACGGCGCGAAGTGTTCAAAGTAACGATCGGGCAGTCCCTCCCACGGGTAGGCGTCGAGATCGGCGCGGGTACGGATGAGGCTCTCACCCCGGCCCATGAGCGCCTCGCCTCCCTGCACGAGTTGCGTGATACAGCCCTCGAATGCGTAGCCGTCATAGCCGATCGACCCGAGATACCCGGCGGCGATGCGGAACGCCTCCGTACGGTCGCGATGATCGCCGGCGAAGAGCGCGGTCAGGTCGCGACCGAGGATCTGTGACAGCACGATCTCGCTGACGTTGTGCTCGTAGAGCGGGAAGCACGCCGACTCCTTGTTCCGGGCGGCGTCCACGATGCGGCGGTAGTCGGGCTGATGCGGTTCCATGGGAGCACTATAGGGTATTGCGCGGATCCCGGACAGGGGAGGACCGAGTCGACGCCGTACGATCCTTCTGTCGGTGCGCCGCCGGACGATTGCGGCGGCCGTCGGGTGCGCGACCACCGTGACACGCGGCCCTTTTTGGGGTACACCTTCACCCATGACATCAACGAAACATCTGGCGATCGTAACCGGCGCTGCCGGGGCGATGGGGCGATCCGTCGTCGAGGCCCTTGTTGAGGCCGGCATCACCACCGCCGCGGTGGACATCAAGGCAGACGCCCTCGAACCGGTCGTCGCGGCGGGGCGGGGTCTCGTGACGCCGTACGTCTTCGACATCAGCGATCCGGCCGCGGTCCACACGGGCGCCGACGCGATCCGCAACGACCTGGGTACCGTGGACATCCTCGTCAACAACGCCGGCATCCTGTCCAACAACAAGGCGTTGGGTACGACCCCGGAGGAGTGGAACCGAATCCTCGCGGTGAACCTCAACGGTGCGTTCTACCTGACGCGAGAGGTGCTGCCCGGCATGCGCGAGAAGAAATGGGGGCGCATCGTCAACATCTCCTCGTGGGCGGCCAAGTGCGGAGGACTGACCGCGGGCACCGCCTACTCGGTCTCAAAGGCGGCGCTGATAGGCCTGACCTTCTCGATCGCTGCGGAGACAACGCGCGAGGGCATCACCGTCAACGGCATCGCTCCGGCCTTCGTGCGGACCCCCATGGTGATGGAGCAGCTCTCCGCGGAGAAGCGAGCCGAGGTCGCGGAGAAGATCCCGGTGGGCAGGTTCTGTGAGCCGGAAGAGTTCGCCCACACGGTCATGTTCCTCGTGTCCGAGAAGGCGGGGTTCATCACCGGTGAGATCGTCGACATGAACGGCGGCTTCCAGTTCGACTAGCCTGACCTGGAAGGCCTGAGGACCCATGACGCTCATCTCGCTGCTGCTCGTACTCACCTCGGCTTTCGTGCACGCGTCGTGGAACATGCTCGGCCGGCGTTCACGGCCCGTCGGTGCGTACTACCTCGTGGCATCGCTCGTGGGCGTGCTCGCGCTCGCCCCGTTCGTGATCCTCTGGCGGGATGTCGTGGCGCTCATGCCTGCGGCGACCTGGTGGCGGTTGCCGCTTGCCGGTCTCTTTCAGACGCTCTACTTCACGGGGCTCGCCGGAGCCTATCGCTCGCACGACATGGCCGTCGCCTATCCGATCGCGCGAGCGCTCCCGGTCCTGCTCGTGCCCACGGTAGCTCATCTACTCGGTCAGGGCGATCCGGTCACGGCGCTCGGTCTCGCCGGGATGGTCGCGGTAACGCTCGGCATCCTGATTCTGCCGCAGCCGTCGTTTCGTCGCTTCGCGTGGAGGTCGTTCGGCGGGGGATGGTTGCTCTACGCGATGCTCGCAGGGGTAGGTACGACCGGCTACTCGATCGTCGACGACGGGGCGCTCGCGGCGTTCCGGTCGGCCGTGGGGTCGGCGGGCGGGAGCGTTCGCGCGCCGCTGGTCTACGCGATGTTCGAGTCACTCGCATCCGCCATTGGTCTTACCGGGCTTGCCCTCCTCGCAGGCGGGGCAGGACAGATCGCCCGGGATCTGCGCTCGATCCGCGTGAAGGAGGCGCTGATCTCCGGGGTCGCGATCGTTGCCGCCTACGCCCTCGTCCTCGTGGCATACGGATATGCGCGCAACGTTGCCTACGTCGTGGCCTTCCGTCAGGTGAGCCTGCCGATCGGGGTGTTCATGGCGATCGCAATCCTGAAGGAACAGGTGAACGGGCCTCGCGTCGTGGGAACTGCCGTCCTTCTCGCCGGGCTCGTGCTCGTAACGCTCGGGTAGCCCCGACGTCAGTTTGCGTGCTCCGCGACGAGGATCTCGCCCATCGTCCGCTTGGGAACGTGGTGCGACTGGTCCGGCCTGCGATAGTAGGTGACGGAGCCGCGGGGCTCGGCATCCTCGAGGACGATCTCCTCCACCGGCTTCCCGATGGCCACGACCAGACCGATCTCGAGGCCTTCAGGAATAGAGAGCGCCTTCCTGAGCGCGGGCCGGTTTACCGCTCCGACCATACACCCTCCAAGGTCCATTTCCACCGCTGCGAGGAGCATCGTCTGCGCCGTGATCCCGATGTCGTTTCCGGCGTTCGGGTTGAGCTCCTTGTCGACGAGGATGATGACGTAGGCGGTCGGCCGTTCGTGCGGCTGCGGCCCGTCCCAATCTTTGAGTGAACCCGCCCAGGAGAGTGTCTCGTAGATCCGTGCGTTCGTCTCCGGGCCGCAGGAGACGATGTACTTGAGCGGCTGCCGGTTCATCGCCGATGGAGTGATCCGCGCGAGGCCGACGAGTTCGCGCATCGTCTGCAGCGAAACCGTGTGTTTCCCGTCGAATCGGCGATAGCTGCGGTTCCTTCGTACGAGGTCTGCAAGATCCATTCTCCCCCCCTCTCAGTATCCCACGGTCTTGTCCACCACGTTGCGCAATGGCTCTCCGCGCATGTACCGGTCAAGGTTGTCGAGGAATATCTCGAACACCCGTTTGTTGTACGTGGGCGTACTGCCGGAGTAGTGCGCCGTGATCAACACCTGCTCCATCTTCCACAGTGGCGAGTCCTCCGGGAGCGGCTCGGTTTCAAAGACGTCGAGCCCGGCGGCGCGCACCTTCCCGCTTCGCAGCGCGTCGACGAGCGCTGTCTCGTCGATCGTGGCTCCTCTCCCGATGTTGACCACGATCGCCCCCTCTTTCAAGAGGGTGAACTCCTCTCGTCCGAGAAAGTGGTGTGTTTCGGAGGTTAGCGGGAGCGTGCTGGCGACGATGTCGGTGTGGGGAAGCTCCTCGTGCAGCTCGTCCATGCCGACCATCCGCCCGACTCCTTCCGCGGGGATCTCCGGGTTGCGCCGCAGACCGACCACTTCCATGTCGTTCGCGGCGCACAGGCGCGCGAACCTCTCCCCGATCGCCCCGACTCCGAGCACGAGCACCCGCTTGCCTGCGATCTCGAAGACTTCGGGGTCGTCGATCCGGGTCCAGACGCCTTTGCTCTGGCCGCGTATGGCTCCTGGAAAACCGCGGCCGAGCGCGAGCAGAAAGCCGAACATGTGCTCGCTGATGGGAATCGCGTGAACACCAGAGGCGCTCGTGAGCACGAAGGGCAGTTCGCGAGCCGTCGGATGGCGACCGAGCCAGTCGGCCCCCGCGCCGGCCTGCTGAAACCACCGAAGGCTCGGCGCGGACGCGAACAGGTCATGCGGGAAGTGGGCGAGAGAGACCTCGATGCGCTCCAGATTGCGCTCGATCTCGCTTCGGTCCGTCGAGACGAGGAGCTCATAGTCGGGAGCTCGAGAGTGCACCGCCTCGACGGCGCCCGCAGGGTACCTTTCGGGGTCGATCCCAAGGTGGATGATTCGTTGATCCGTCATCCGTGCCAATTTCGCACATCCGTCGACTCTGGACAACAGAGGAGCGTCTCCGGGGACTTCACCTTGGCGGGCCCTTCTGCTACGATGCCGAATGGTCAGAATCACCTTCATTGGGGCGGGGAGCACGGTCTTCGCCAAAAATATCCTCGGCGACACGATGCTCACCGAATCGCTGCAGGACGCGCACATTGCGCTCTACGACATCGACGCCGACCGCCTCGAAGAGTCGCGCATGATGGTGGAGAATCTCAATACCTCGATCAACGAGGGACGCGCGACGGTCACCGCGCACCTGGGGCTCGAGAACCGAAAGGCCGCGCTCAAGGGCGCGAGTTTCGTCGTCAACGCGATCCAGGTGGGCGGATACCGGCCGAGCACCGTGATCGACTTTGAGATTCCAAAGAAGTACGGACTGCGTCAGACGATCGCGGATACGCTCGGGATCGGCGGGATTTTCCGCGGGCTGCGGACGATACCCGTGATGGTCGACTTCGCCCGCGATATGGAAGAGGTCTGTCCGGAGGCGCTTCTGTTGAACTACACGAACCCCATGGCGATCGTGACCGGCGCGGTGCTGCAGGCGACGGGTGTCGCGACCGTGGGCCTGTGCCACAGCGTCCAGGCGTGCGTGCCCGGGCTGCTGCGCTCGCTCGACATGGAGGATCTTGTCGAGCGCACGCAGTGGAGTATCGCCGGCATCAACCACATGGGCTGGCTGCTCGAGCTCGCCGCGGACGGCAAGGACATCTATCCCGAAGTGCGCAAGCGTGCGTTCGCGAAGAACGACGCGGCGGTCGAGGCGGGTGAGACCCACTGGGACATGGTGCGCTACGAGATCATGCGCCACTTCGGCTACTACGTGACGGAGAGCTCCGAGCACAGCGCGGAGTACTCGCCGTACTGGATCAAGGCGGGATACCCGCAACTGATCGAACGGTACAACATTCCGCTCGACGAGTACCCGCGGCGGTGCGAGCGTCAGATCGAGAACTGGGCGAAGCGCAAGGGTGAGATCGTCAACAACGCGTCGCTGAGCCATGAGCGGACGCACGAGTACGGCTCCTATATCATGGATGCGGTCGTGACCGACATGCCGACGCGCATTCACGGCAACGTCTTGAACAAGGGGTCGATCCCCAATCTGCCCGACGACGCAGTCGTCGAAGTCGCCTGCCTCGTCGACCGGAACAAAGTGCAGCCCACGCTCTTCGGGCCGCTGCCCACGCAGTGCGCCGCGCTCAACATGACGAACATCAACGTGCAGCTGCTGACGATCGAGGCGGCGCTCACCGGGAGCCGCGAGCGGGTCTACCAGGCCGCGTACCTCGATCCGCATACCGCCGCGGAGCTTCCGCTTTCGGAGATCCGCGCGCTGTGCGATGATCTCATCGAGGCGCACGGCGAGATGCTGCCGCCGCTGAAATAGTTGCCACACGAAAAGAGGAGCCAAGAATGGGTAAGTCGATTGCACTGGAGCTGTACACCGTACGGCAGTCGCTGCAGAACGAAGCGGATTTCCGGGACGCCATGGTCAGGACGAAGGCCGCCGGATACGGCGCGGTTGAGCTCGCCGGAGCCAGCCCGGACATCCCGGCCGCCGCGATCAAGGCCGCCCTCGATGACGTCGGTCTCGAGTGCATGGCCACGCAGGCGGGCCTTGACTCGCTCACGGACAACCTCGCGCAGACGGTCGCCGACCTCAGGACCCTCGAGTGCACCCACACCGCGCTCGCTGCGGGGCCCGGGAACATGCGCTCGGCCGAAGGGTACGCGGAGCTTGCGCGGATCCTGAGCGAGGCCGGCCGCAAGCTCGCTGATGAAGGCATCAAGCTTGCCTACCACAACCACGCCTTCGAGTTCGAGCGCTACGGCAGTCGCACCGGCTTCGACATCCTCTACGAGGAGTCGGACCCGCGCTACCTCGAGGCGAAGATCGACACCGCCTGGGTGCAGAAGGCCGGCGCGGACGTCATCTCGTGGATTCGCAAGCTCGCGGACCGGATGTCGGTCATCCACTTCAAGGACTATACGATCGTCGACAACGAGATCGTGCTTGCCGAGGTGGGCGAGGGGAATCTGAACTGGGACGGGATCATCGAGGCGTGCAAGGCCGCCGGCGTGAAATGGTACGTGGTGGAGCAGGATACGTGCCGCCGCGATCCGTTCGAGTCGATCAAGATCAGCTACGACAATCTGCAGGCGATGCTGTAGCGGGCTGCTCCGTGGGAACGGGAACCGGCCCGTGAGCCGGTTCCCTCGCGGTTACTTCATGAACTTGGAGACGAAGGGTGAGGTTTCGCCCCTTCGCAGGAAGTGTCCCGACGGGCCCTCTCCCAGGAACTCCGAGAACCATGACTCGTGCTCGATCTCCTCGTTGAGGATCGCGAGCGCGAGGTCGTACGTGCGGTGGTCCTTGCCGGCGGTCATGCCGCAGATCTCCGAGTACCCTTGGACTGCGCACCGCTCGGCGCCTACGAGGACCTCGAGGATCGCCTTTACGTCGGTCGGGTCCTTCGGCAGTCTGGCCGGCGGACAGGCGGACACGTCATGGAACGCCTTCATGTCGCCGGGAAGCTCGCCGCCGAGCTCGTAGATTCTGGGAACCAGCGCCTCAAAGTGGTTGCGGTCCTCGATGCGGGCGGTCTCCGCGATCTCCTTGACTCCTTCGCCCTCCAGTCCAATCAGGTTTACCCGGAGGATCGTGTAGTAGTAGAAGGTCGTCAGCTCCGCCGACGCGTTTTTCACCAGGAGCTCGACAAGCTTGTCGACGTCAACCCCGGCCTTCTCCACCATCTCTCGTGCTACTCGTGCCATTATGGCCTCCTCGAAAAAGTATTCTCCAGCGACAAGTCGCTTGGATTCAAAAAACTCGGAACGATTCTTGTTTTATGGCATGAAGCACTCACGACGACCGCCTTCCACAGCGATCGCAGATTCCGAAGAACTCGATGCGGTGACGCCGGACAGCGAACGACGTTGCTTCCTGGACCTTCTCGTTCAACGCGTCGTCCACCGGGATGTCGAGATCGACGATCGCTCCGCATCCATCGCAGACGAAGTGATAGTGCGGATCCACCTTCGCCTCAAACCGGTCGAAGGTGCTGCCAAAGTCGATCTTCGCCGCGAGCCCCTGCTCGATGAGTACCTGCAGGTTGCGGTAGACGGTTCCCATGCTGAGATTGGGGAACTCATCCTTGAGACGCCCGTAGATCCAGTCCGCCGTCGGGTGCAGATTCGTGCTGCGCAGGACCTCGAGAATCCGCTCCCTCTGCCTGCTGCGCTTGTACTCCGGCTTCGCCCTGATGCTTCACCTCTTTTTCAAAAATCGGAACTATTACTAATATAGTTCGTGATCCGTCTTCTGTCAAGTGACACGGGCCGAGTTTGCGGGTACCATTGACCGATGAGCCTGACGCCACGCGACCGCATTCGACGAGTTCTCAGTGGTGAGCCGCCGGACCGACCTCCGGTCGACCTGTGGCACACGGCAGAGGTCGGAGCCGCGCTGCGCGCGCACACGAAGACGGAGAGCGACCTCGAGATGTACCGGGCGCTCGGTCTGGACAAGATCTACTGGTCCTTCGTGGACTACCGACGTCCGGACGGCGGTCGGGCCGACTCGCAGGTTGGCGCCTCCTCCGCAGCCGCAGGTTCGCACGCCGGCGACGACGAAGCTGATTTGCCGGTGCGCACGACCTGGGGCGTTCCGCTCCGCGGGATCGAGGCAGGGGCGGCGCACTACGACGAGTTCAGCGATGCGCCCATGCGCGACTACGAAGACCCGGCTGCGGTCGACGACTACCCCTACTGGCCCGATCCGGACTCGTTCGCCTACGACGAGGCGCTCGAAGACGCGCAGCGTGCCTCCGCCGACTTCGCGGTGATGGGGCCGTGGGTCTCGTTCTACGAGATCTACTGCCAGCTGCGGGGGCTCGAGCAGGCGCTGATGGACCTCGTGCTCGCGCCGGCGCTCGTCGAAGCGATTCTCGACCGCGTGGAGGCGATCCAGACCGAGGTCATGAAGCGGCACCTCGAGCGCTCGGCCGCGCACGTCGATCTCGTCTTCGTGAGCGACGACATGGGCACGCAGAACGGACTGCTGATGTCGCCGGAGCTATGGGAGCGTCACTTCCGCGCGCGGATGCGCCGATGGTGCGATCTCATCCATTCGTACGGCCTCCAGGTCTTCTACCACACCGACGGGGCGGCCGAGCCGCTGATTCGCCCGCTCATTGAGTGCGGGATCGACGTGCTCAACCCCATCCAGCACGTCTGCCCCGGCATGGACCCCGCTCGCCTCGCCCGTGAATACGGCAAGGACGTCGTCTTCCACGGAGGCGTGGACAACCAGCGGGTGCTGCCCTTCGGGACACCGCAAGAGGTGCGGGCCGAGGTGCGCATGCTCGGCGAAACACTCGGTCGCGGCACGAAAGGGTTCATCTGCTGCTCGTGCCACAATGTCCAGGCCGGCACGCCTGTTCCGAACATCCTCGCGATGATCGAGGCCGCGAAAGAGGGATGAGTCGCCGCGCGCCTACGCGCCTGCGTCGAGATAGACGCCCAGCTCGCGGAGGACCGCAGGCGCGGCGCTCTCAGTGATGCGCAGGCGGATCCGGCGCGTTCTGCGGCGCTCGCCGTGGACGAGGCGCCGCGAACCGATGCTGCGGCCGCGGGCGATTTCTTTCCACCCGCCGCGGTCCACGTCGATCGCGTACTCGCGCACCCGTTGTCCGAGCCCGATCGCTTCACGTAGGCTCACCGTCGTGAAATCCACCTCGCGGCCGAAGTCGAGTACGACGTCGGCCTGCGGCTCGTCTGAAGCCCAGTACGAGTCTCGATCGCCGTCTATGAGGTTCGCCGCACCGAATAGAGGATCGTCGCCGCGGGTGGAAGTCGCGGTCACTGCCGCGGGCGCCTGCGGGTCTGCTGTGGCGAGCTCGTGCGCAAAGAGGCGGTCGACTCGTGCGCGGAACCCGCGCAGCGAATCGACGTCGGTCTCGTGGATGCGGCCCCTCCGGTCGGGCGGAAGATTCAACAGAAGGCTTCCACCGCGGCCGACCGACTTCAGGTAGAGGTCGAAGAGATTGTCCGCCGAGCGCACGGCGCCGTCTTCGGCGGTGTGGTAGAACCATCCCGGGCGGATCGAGACGTCGCACTCGGCCGGGAGCCACTCTTCGCCGTTCGGGTCGCCCTGGTTGAGAAGGTCGCGCGGCGATGCCCACGCGTCGACCATCTCGGCCGCCGCGTAGGTGCGGAACGCCTCCTCGTCGACCCCCGGGAAGAGCCCGCGTCGCGTGACGGTCGCCCAGCACGGGTCGCCGGCGATGCCGTCTTCGTTGCCGACCCACCGGATGTCCGGGCCCGCGTCGCTGAACATCACCGCGTTCGGCTGGTTGCGGCGCACGATCTCCCAGGTGTTCTCCCAGTCGTAGTAGGTGCGTCGGTCAATCCGGCGGGTCTCTCTCGCCCCGCCGTAGTAACCGTCTCCGCCGTTCGCGCCGTCGAACCAGACTTCGAAGAGGTCGCCGTACTCGCTCGTGAGCTCTTCGAGCTGGTTGCGGAAGTAGCGCAGGTATTCGGGCCTGCCGTAGTCGGCGTGGTTTCGATCCCACGGCGAGAGGTAGACGCCGAACCGCAGGCCGCCCGCGGCGCAGGCGTCCGAGATCTCACGCACGATGTCGCCTTCTCCCCGGCGCCACGGGCTTCTGCGAACCGAGTGATCGGTGTAGCGCGACGGCCAGAGGCAGAATCCGTCGTGATGCTTACCGGTGAGAATGAGCCCGGCCATTCCTGCCTGCCCGGCCGTCTCGACGATCTGATTCGCGCTGAAGTCCGACGGGTCGAAGAGGTTCGGTGACTCGTCCCCGTACCCCCATTCACGGTCGGTGAAGGTGTTCACCGTGAAATGGAGGAAGCCGTAGAGTTCGAGCTCGTGCCAGGCGAGCTGGCGCGACGAGGGGACGGGGCCGAACGGCTCCGGGGCGAGTTCTTGCCGGCGGTGCCCGTGACTGCGAACGTCGTCGGCGTCGCCGGCGCGGTAGGTCATCATGTCGCAAGCGTACCACGAAGGTGTGGTTTCGCACATCCGGCGTTCACGGTATCATTGCACGAGACGAATGAAGGAGATTGCATGAAGTACCGAACACTGGGACGGACCGGATGGAATGTCAGCGCGGTCTCGATGGGCTGCTGGGGAATAGGTGGGCAATGGGGGCCGGTGGAGGAGAAACAGGCGGTTGACACGATCCGCGCCGCCCTGGACGCCGGGGTGAACCTGTTCGACACCGCCGACGCCTACGGGATGGGGCAGAGCGAGTTCTACACCGGCAAGGCGCTGAAGGCCGTGAGGTCTGAGGTCTACATCGCGACGAAGGCAGGGAACTGGGGCAGACGCTACAACGATGCGCCGCAGCTCAATTCCATCTACAGCATCATCAATTGCTGCCACGCGAGCCTCTACCGGCTCGGCACCGACTACATCGATCTCTACCAGTGCCACGTGGGGACGCCGGAACACCCGGAGATCTTCGTCGAGGCATTCGAGCTCCTGAAGAAGGAGGGAAAGATCCGCGAGTACGCGATCTCGACGAACGATCTCAATTCGCTGATCGCCCTCGATGCCCGAGGCGGGTGCGCTTCCTGCCAGATCAACTACTCCATCTTGAACAGAGGCGCTGAGAAGGACATCCTTCCCTACTGCCGCGAGCACAACATAGGGGTGCTGCTACGGGGACCGATCGCCCAGGGCCTCCTCGTGGACAAGTTCACCGCGGAGACCCGGTTCGACGACATTGTGCGGCAGAAGTGGAATCCCGACGGCAACCAGCGAGAGGACTTCCTCGAGAAGCTCGAGAAGGTCGCGGCGCTGCGCAGGCTCGTGCCCGAAGGCTCGAGCATGCTCGACCTCGCGCTGCAGTTCGTACTCGCGAATCCGGCGGTGACCTGTCCGATTCCCGGGATGAAGACGCCGGAGCAGGCGCGCTCGAACGCGGCTGCCGCCGACGGCGAGCTCGACGAGGCCACGCTGAAGGCCATAGACGAGATCTGCGCGCCTGCCGGTTGACCGCTCCTTGTCTTGGGTCTATCGTCATGGCCCATGATGAGCAAAGACGTCACGCCGCAGGCCGGGATGATCCTGCACCCTGACAGAGATAACGTCGGCATCGTACTGAGGGAGGCCGACGCCGGGACAGAGGTCTGCGGCGTGACCGCCGCCGAGCGCATTCCGCAGTATCACAAAATCGCCCTCGCGGACATCCCTGCCGACTCACCGGTCTACAAGTACGGTCAGGTGATCGGGTACACGACTTCAGCCGTCGCCGCGGGCGCCTGGGTGCACACGCACAACCTCGAGATGGGCCGGCTTATGGATCAGAGCTCAATCGCCGCCGATCCGTCGCCCCCGCCGGACCTGCCGCCCATACGCGACCGCTACTTCGCCGGGTTCCGCGACACGCGCGGGCGCGCCGGCACGAGGAACTACATCGTCGTCGCGAGCATGGTCGACTGCTCGGCGCGGGTCGTGGAGATCGTCGTCGACGAGCTTAACCGCCGCAAGGAGGGGTTCTCGCGCAGGTATCCCAACGTGGACGGCGTGATCGGGCTCACGCACGGAAGCGGCTGCGGGGTCGTCTCCCCGAGCGAGGCGCACGAGCGACAGAACCTCACGATGCGCAACCTCGTCGACCATCCCAACGTAGGGGGGCGCGTCGTCGTCCAGCTCGGGTGCGAGAAGAGCCAGGCGGCGCTCGTCTTCGGGAGCGAGCGGGTGGAACCGGTTGGAGCCGACGCTACTACGCCCGTGGCCGCCGCAGCGCGCACGGACGGCCACGACGTCTCGGTGCCCACCATCACGATTCAGGAGGAAGGCGGCACCTGGCCGACTGCCGAGCGGATCATCAACTACGTGGAGACCGTACTCTTTCCCCGGGTCAACGCGCGCCGGCGTGAGCTCATCCCCGCGTCCGAGCTCATCGTCGCGACGCAGTGCGGCGGGAGCAACGCTCTGAGCGGGTTCACCGCAAACGCCGCGATCGGTTACGCCTCGGACCTGATCGTGCGCTGTAACGGTGCGACCTTCATAGGAGAGACGACGGAAACCTTTGGCGCCGGGCATCTGCTCACGCAGCGGGCCCGGTCGCGCGAGGTCGGGCAGGCGTACCTCGATCACGTCGCCTGGTACGAGCGGTACCTCGAGCGCGGCGGCGGGAACGCACAGTCGAACCTCGCCTACGGGAACATCGAAGGCGGGCTCACGACGATCGCCGAGAAATCGCTCGGCTCGACCGCGAAGGGCGGGACGACCGCGCTCGAGTGGGTCGTCGACTATGCGCAGACAATCACAGAGAAAGGGTTCGGGTTCATGAACAGTCCCGCCTTCGACCCGGCGTCGGCGACCGGGCAGACCGCCGGTGGGGCGCTCGCAGGTGTGTTCAGCACCGGTGCCGGCAGCTGCTTCGGCGGGCTGCTCATCCCCTGGATCAAGGTCGTCAGCAATACCGAGACCTTCCACCGGATGGTCGACATGGAGGTAAACGCCGGGCTGATCGCCGACGGCACCGCCGGGATTGAAGAGGTGGGGCGTCTGATCTTCGAGCAGATCATCGCCGCCGCCGGGGGCGCGAAGACCTACAGCGAGAAGGTGGGATATTCGGTCGTCAACATCTGGGATTCCGGCGTCGTGACCTGATCCTCGACGGGCCGCCCGCGTACTACCGCACCTCGAGCCCGGCGCCACGCAGGTAGCGCTTGAGCTCGCTGATGTCGATGACATGGTAGTGAAAGACCGACGCGGCAAGCAGGACCGCGGCGCCCGCCTCCGCCGCCTCTCGGAAGTGTTCCATCGCGCCCGCGCCGCCTGAGGCGACGATGCGCGCGGAGACCGCTCCCGCTGCCGCCCTGATGAGCGGCAGGTCGTACCCAGTGCGCTCGCCGTCGGTCGCGCGGCTCGTGGGCAGGATGACCGTCACACCGTATCCGTCCACACGCTTCGCCCACTCGACCGCGTCGGTGCCGGTTGCCGTTCGCCCGCCGTCGACGTAGACCTCGTACCCTGACGGCAAGGACGGATTCACGTCGACGTCAATCGCGACCGTCACGCGATCGTCTCCGAGCTCGCGGACGAGCTCGCGAATGACCTCCGGGCGGCGGAAGGCGGCGCTCGACGTGGATACCCGGTCCGCACCGGCTTCGATCACTGCACGGGCGATTTCGACGTCCGCGATGCCGCCGCCCACCGTGAAGGGCACCGTCGTGACCTCGGCGACGCGGCGCACGACGTCGAGCATCGTCGGTCTGCTCTCGACCGTTGCGTTGATGTCGAGCAGCGCCAGCTCGTCGGCGCCCGCTTCGCAGTAGGCCCGGGCGCAGGCAACCGGGTCACCGGCGTCCTGTATGTTCACGAAGCGCACGCCCTTGACGACGCGTCCGTCGCGCATGTCGAGGCAGGGCATGATGGAAAGCGGTTCGCTCACGGGACACTCCTTGATTTCGGGATAGCGCACCGTACCGGAAAGCCGGGCCCGGCATCAAGCGCGCGCGTCCGTTGCCGTCCCGCTCAGTGCCGGTACACCCCGAGGATCTGCCCGTAGTAGACGCGGTGGAAATCGCCGGCCGGATAACTCCTCTCGATGAGCTCCGAATCGAGCGTCGCGTTGACCAGGTCGTTCACGTGGACCACCCGGCACTCGTAGTGCGCCGAGCACTCGATGATCGAGGGAACGCTGATATGCGCCGACGCGGCAACCGAGAAGCCGCACGCCTCGATCTTGTCGAGATCGCGGCCGGATTTGGTTCCGCAGAGCGCGAGCTCCTTCTTCTGGTCGTCGGTGGGCACGCAGACGGTGAACTCGCCGAGCTCTTCGAGCAGTGAGAACGAGTGACGCGACGGGCGCACGAGCACCTGGAAGATAGGCCTGCCCCAGATCTGCCCGATCACACCCCAGCCGATCGTCATCGGGTTCGCCTTCTTGCCGGAGACGAGGAAGAGCCCGCCGTTACCGAGCCGGTCAACACTCTCGCGCATGATGTCGTAGGTACCGATTTCTGTAGCCATACGGCCAGTATGGACGAGACGGGCCGAGCTGTCGAGACGGGTCGCGTGCCGTTTGCGTCGTTCGTGAAACGTGCTATAAGTGAACTCCTATGACACAGAAACAACTCCGCTACCGGCAGATCCATCTTGACTTTCATACGTCGCCCGCGATCCCCGGGATCGGCGCGCGGTTCGACAAGGCGCAGTTCCAGGAGGCGTTGACGACCGGTCACGTCGACTCGATCACGTGTTTCTCGTCCTGCCACCACGGCTGGAGCTATCACCCCACGAAGGTCGCGCGGATACATCCGAACCTCTCGTTCGACCTGCTTCGCGCGCAGATGGACGCGTGCCGGGAGATCGACGTCAAGGTTCCCATCTACCTTACGGCTGGAGTCGACAACGCGACCGCGGAGGCGCACCCGGAGTGGCGCGAAGTTGGCGCGGACGGGTCTCTCATCGGCTGGACCGGGAGTCCGCTCAAGGCCGGGTTCAAGACGCTGTGCTTCAACACGCCGTACCTCGATTTCCTGGTGGAGCGAATCAGGGAGGCGGTGACGATGTTCCCCGACGCAGACGGGGTCTTCCTCGACATCATCCACCAGGGGCCGTGCTGTTGCGCCTGGTGTATGCAGCGCATGGCTGACGACGGTTTGGACCCGGAGAACGAACGCGACCGGGAGGAGAATGCCCGGCGGGTGCTCCTCGACTACTTCCGTCGCGCGAGCGAGGCGTGCAAGGCGAACGACCCCGACATGCCCGTCTTCCACAACAGCGGGCACATCACGATGGGCCGGCGCGACATCCTGCCGTACTTCAGCCATCTCGAGCTCGAGTCGCTCCCCACCGGCGGATGGGGCTACGACCACTTTCCGGTCTCCGCGAAGTACGTCGCGGGGCTCGGGATGCCGTTCCT